>CBJLVJ010000001.1:0-21290 GCA_966426465.1 uncultured bacterium
GCTAGCGCGATCCAGGTGTGACAAGGGTTAGCGGTCGGCCCCCAATAATATATTCAATAAAATCAATCGGTTGCTGTCTGGTCTTTCTGCGTTACCTGAGAAACGGGCTGGCGAGGCCTATCCAGCCGTCAGGTGCTTTGACGGGCGATATGGGGCGTGTTTGCCGGTGATAATGTAAATTATCTCGTATAGCGATTTGATTTATAGCCAAAAACCGTATTTCTGGCGTTAGGATCGTATGGAATAATAGGCTGCAAATCCGTCCGCTTACTTTCCGGAGCCGCCTATGCCCCGTCCAGCTGCCACCGCCGACCAGATCCGGGCCACCGTGCTCGCGATGCTCGCCGAGGCCGGCGACGCCGCGCCGGCAACCGGCGCGCGCTTCCGCCAGATCATCTCGGTGCGCAAACTCCGCGCGCGCCTGGGTGCCGGCGACCCGGCGACGCTTTCCCGCACACTGAACGCGATCGAGGCCGAGGTCGTGCACGCCGGACTGGCCGACATCGCGATCCCCGGCATTCCGCCCGACATTGCCGAGCAGATGCGTGCGCTCTGGCAGGCGGCCGTGACGGTCCAGCTCGACGACGTCGTGCGCCTGAAAGCCGGGGCACAGGATGCGATTGCCGCCGCCGATGCCGCTCGGACCGACGCCGAGCTGCGCGTCGAGTTGCTGCGGCAGGAAGTCACCGAGCTGCGCACCGCGCTCACCGGGCGCGACGCCGAACTGGCCGACCTGCGCGCGCAGCACGCCCTAATCCGGGAGCGCTGTGGCGCGCTCGAGGAGTCGCTGCAGGACCGGCAGGCCCGGCTCGATGCCGCCGCTGCCGAACGGGCGGCGCTCGGGCGCGAGCACACAGAGGGACTGGCCCAGGCGCAGCAGCGGTACGAAGCGCTATCGAAACAGTTGCTGCAGGAAACCGCCCACCAGCGCGAAGTCCTGAAGAAGGAACACGGGCAGTTCATCTCGCAGCTGAAATTCGCCGAGCGGCGCATCGCCGCGCTCGAAGGCGAGCGCGAGCGGCTCGAGTCGGAGCTCGCCAGCGAGCGCGCGACACGCCAGCAGGCCGTCGGTGAGGCGCTTGCGCTGAAGGCCGTCAATTCGAGCCAGTACGCACAGCTCGACGAACTGATGCGCGTGGTGTCCGGGTTCAATGTGCCGCGTCGGCCGCCGGCCGCGTCCGCGGGGCTGGCGAGCGCCCGGCGCACGAAGGTCACACCGAAAGGCGGTACCGCTGCGCGGCCGAAAAAAGCATGAGCCCGACGCTGTCCGCAGCCGGCTGGATCGATCACGGCACGACGCCCCCGCAGCGCGTGCCGGCCGGGGTTGACGCGGCCATCGTGTATCTGGCCGACGCGCTTGGCCACATCGTCTATACGCGCTGGACGCTCGCCATGATCCGGCAGCATCATGCCTCGCTCGCCGACGCGAAGGTGGCGCGTCCGGCCGTCATGCGCGTGCTGCTCGATCACGAGGCGGCCGTCGAATACTGGGATCGTGGGCGGGTGCGCACGGTTGCCATCCACCAGGCGCCTGTGCCCGACGCCGTGCTGGCTCGCGTGCTGCATACGCATCGCCGGCGTTTCAGACCAGCCACCGCGACCTCCACGCTCACCGCGACCGGTGAGCCGAAACGGGAGCCGACGGCCCTGATGACCTTGCCTCAGACGCTTGTCGCGTGGCTGGCGCGCGCCGGGCGCTTCGCGGCGGTTGCGAGCGCAACCAATACACTGGGCGTCGGCGACGATGCCCAGGCGGTGGCGCTGTTCCTGGGCGACCGGGCGAGTCGCTCGCCGCACACGTTGCGCGCGTACGGGACCGAACTGCGCCGGCTCGTGGCCTGGTGCGACGCGCATCAGCTCGGGCCCCTGTCCGACCTGACTCGCCACGACCTGCTCGCGTACCGGCAGGCGCTGCGTCAGCCGGCACACAACACGGTGGGCGAAGCGCCGCGCAGGATGTCGGAGGCGCTGCAGTCACGCGCGCTGGCCGTCGTGGCGAGCCTGTTCCGTTACTGGACCGAGACCGGCTATCTCGCCGCCAATCCTGCGGCCGGTCTCGTGCGGGGCGGCCGCGCGCGCGCGAGCTTTGCACCGCAGCGTATGCTGTCTGCAGCGCTGCTCGCCGTATGCGATGCGGGGGTGGCCGAAGCCGGTGTGGGCGACGATCCCCTGGTGAACGCGAGGCGTCGCGCGATCTGGGCCCTGTACCGCTATGCCGGCGTGCGGCTGGTCGAGCTCGTGTGGTCCGACGAGGCGCAGTTGCCAAAGCTCGAGGCCGACGACCAGGGCAGCTGGACGCTGACCGTGCTGGGCAAGGGCCGCAAGACGCGCGCGATCCCCCTGCCGGCGGTCTGCGTGTCCGTGTTGCGGACCTACCGTGAGTTGCGCGGCCTGCCACCGCAACCACCGTTCCTTGAGCATGCGGCGTTGATCCACGGGCTCAAGGGTGGCTCCCTCAAGGGCTCGGGCCTGTACGACGAGGTCAAGGCGATCTTCGTAACAATCGCCGATCGCCTCGCAAACACAGACCCCGAAAGTGCCGCGCGCCTGCGGCGGGCGTCGCCACACTGGCTGCGCCACGCCTACGCCCGCGCGCTGGTCGTCGATCGCCAGGTGCCATTGCCCGCCGCACAGGCCTTGCTCGGGCATGCGTCGGTGCAAACCACCGCCGCCTATTCGAAGACGGACCTGTCGCAGCTACGCGCCTTTGTCAATGCAACCTTTGCGGCGGAAGCCCGATGAAAGTACTGATAATCGAAGACGACTCCAGTATCGCAACCAATCTCGTCGATTACCTCGAAGGCAACGGTTACGATATCGATGTCGCTTCCAACGGTCTCGCAGGCCTGCAGTTCGCACAGGCGGAGCCCTGGGATGCGATCCTGCTCGACCTTTCATTGCCGGGTATGGACGGCCTGACGCTCTGCCGCAAGCTGCGCGAGGAGGCGCACCGGGACACCCCGGTGCTGATGCTCACCGCGAGAGACGCACTGGACGACAAACTCGCAGGTTTTGTGCACGGCGCCGATGACTACCTGGTCAAACCGTTCTCGCTCCGCGAGGTCGGCGCCCGGCTCGGTGCACTGATCAAGCGTTACCGGGGCGAGGTCGCCACGCAGGCGCTATGTTTCGCCGATGTGCGGCTCGATCTCGCGTCGCTCACCGTCGAGCGCGCCAGCAGGGCAATCCGGCTGCCGCCCAAATGCCTGCAACTGCTGCGCATCCTGATGCAATCGCCGAACAGGGTATTTGGTCGGGCCGAACTCGAGGCCGAGGTCTGGGGCGAGCAGTTACCGGACAGCGATACGCTGCGCGCGCACATCTACACGTTGCGGCGCGCCCTGACCGCCAACGGCGAAGACGATCTCATCGAAACGGTGCACGGTCTGGGCTACCGGTTCGTGGTCAGCGATGCCGACGCGTCGTAGCCTGCGCCTGAAGGTCGCGCTGGTCTTTTCCGCGCTGACGATCCTGTTGCTCGTCGCGCAGGCGCTCGGCGTGAAAGCGCTCGCCGAAGCGCAGGAAGAGAGGCTCATCACCGCGCTGATCGCCGATGACATGACAAGTCTCCTTCAGACCTGGCGTTCATATCCGACGCTCGTGCCGCCGCTCGATCCACGCCTCGGCGGCCATGTCTCCGCAGGCGGGAGCGTGAGCATCGCGCTGCCAGCGTCGGTCAAGAATCTGCGCGATGGCACGCACGAAATCATCGTGGACGGCCGTGAGATCCACGTCGCGGTCGCCCCGTTCGGCGATGCGCGGCTGTATCGGATCTACGACTTCAGTGCGTACGAGCAGCGTTTCAGGCAGGTGATCGATGCGCTGATGATCGGCACCGGGATGTTTGCGCTGCTGGCCTTCTGGCTCGCGTTCGGGCTGTCTGGCCTGCTGGTCCGACAGGTCGCCGGCTTCGCCCGTGAGGTCAACGCACTCAGGCACGGAGCGACGACCACGCTTGATCCCGGCAAATACGATGAAGCGGAGGTCGTCCAGCTGGTCGAAGCGTTCAACGACTATCACGCTCGGATGGCACAGATGATCGAGCGCGAAAAGGAGTTCACCAGCAACGTCAGCCACGAATTGCGTACACCGCTCACGGCCATCAAGACCAGTTGCGAACTCCTCGACGAGGATGAGGCACTGGGCGCGAAGTCGAGGGCGCGGCTGCGGCAGATCGATCGCGCGGCGGACAACATGATAGATCTCGTCAACGCGCTGCTCCTGCTAGCGCGCGAAGAGTCGTCGGCCGATGTCGGCCCGGTGCGCCTCGCCAGCGCCATCGAGGACGCACTGGATCCGTTTGCCGTCGATCTGACGGGCAAGGGAGTCGAGACGAGAATCGACATCGACAGCCGCCTGCGCATCGAGGCGAATCGGCCTGCGCTCGCCATCGTGCTGGCGAATCTGATCGACAACGCTGTGCGCTACACGGACAGCGGACACGTCCGTTTTACCTACGCGGACGGCTGGCTGCAAATCGAGGACACCGGCTGCGGCATCCCGCCGGATGCACTGCCGCGGGTCTACGAACGGTTCTATCAGGCTAACCTGCCCCAGCGCGGCAGACATGGGTTTGGCATCGGCCTGTCGATCGTCAGGAAGATCTGCGATCGCTATCACTGGTCGATCAGACTCGATAGCGAGCCTGCGAAAGGAACGTGCGTGTCCCTGCACCTGCCGCCGCTCGACTGACTCTGCCTGACGCGGCGGCGCCCAAGAATCGAACATCCCGTTACCAGGAGGCGGCCAGGCATGGTTACCCACCGATGCAGCAGCCCCGCCGCTGTTGCATCGGTGGGCACTTCACGGAACCGAACGAGCAGAATACGCAGCAGTCTCCCGGATTGGCGCGCAGCAGGGCCTTGCAGTGGCTGCACTCGTAAAAGAACTGGCAGGCGTCCGTGGGCATGGTTTCCTGTCTGGCAAAACCACAGTGCGGACAGGTCAGCACGGATTGCAGGACGATCGCATCCATCGCAGCCTCACTTCTGCAGGGTCGAAGGATAGCCCGCATTCGTGGTCGCCCTGGTCAAGGCGTCGAGCCGGGCCTTGCCGGGGTCATAGGTGACCGTGGCTGTCTTCCTGTCGAAATCGACCTTGACGGCGCTCACGCCGGGTACATTTTCAAGCGATTTCCAGACCGTGACCGGACAGAGTTCGCACGTCATGTTCTTCACGTCGAGCGTGACGGTTTTCTGCGCGGCGGCCAGCGCCAGGAGCGGCAAGGCGGCAAGCGCGGTAATCAGCAGTTTGCGCATGGGAACCTCCTTTCAGGAGAGCAGTGGGGCCAGTGACGGCACGGCCAGCAGTCCGAGCAGCAGGACGGTAACGATCCAGAACGTCATCCGTCGTCGCTTCACCACGCCCGGATCAACACAGGCTGCGCCCGGCGCACAGACCTGCGGCACCAGGTAGAGCCTGCGAAAAGCCAGGCCGAGAAACAGCAGCGTGAGCCCGATGAAGATGGGCCGGTAAGGCGCCATCGCCGTAAGGCTACCGACCCACGTGCCGCCGATGCCGAGCGCCAGCAGCACGAGCGGTGCGACACAGCACACCGACGCCCCGATCGCGGCCAGTACGCCTGCGATCAGTGAACCCTTTCCGGTGAGCGGCGTCATGTCCATCTCCTTGAAGCGGTTTGCCCACTTGCGTCCCCAGATTCCGTAGCGTCGCCAACCTTCCGGGCTTCGGCCGGGCGCACCTTCGCCAACCGTCGCTGTCCTGCAGTCTCATCCTCGCGGCGCCACCCAGCCGAACAGTTGACGCCCATACAGGCCGCTGAGGGCCGGCAGCAGCGCCGCCACGCCGACATTCCACATCAGGATCATGACCGTCGCATCGAGCGGATGGAGCAGCGACAGAGCGGCCGCAGTCATCGCGGCAACCGCAAGGCTCCCCGTCATCACGACGGGCGCTGGAGCCAGACGCGCCACGTACCGCAGCATGATGAGCATCACCAGCGACAGCGGGATACCGATGATCGCGAGCGTCGCAAAGCAGCGTGCGGTTTCGCCTGGCGAGATCCCGTCCGGCCCGATGCTCACCCAGTCCGTCAGACAGCCATAACCGATCGTGGACATCCACACCATCACGGCGGGTGCAGGCAGCCATAGCCACCGTCGCGAGCGGCCCGGCACGCTCGCAATGAACGACGCCGTCGAGGCGAGCGCAGCGGTGATCAGGGCTGCCACCACACCAACGACAAAGGTGGGCTGGCGCAGCTTGAGCATGAGATCCGGCCGCACGCCATGCACGAGCGCAACCAGTGCCAGCAACAGCGCCGCAAACAGCAGCCAGCACAGGGCCCGCGTTACAGGTGGTCGCAGACGTCGCACCGGTTTCGCGTCCGCGACCAGCGAGTCGATCAGTTCAGGGGTTGAAGTCATGGCCGGCCACCCCGCTTTTCTATCAACCGGCGCAGATTCCTGATGGCCCGATGCGTGGCCACTTTCAGCGCCGCCACAGACATGCCGCTCGCGGCAGCGGCTTCCTTCAACGACATTTCTTCCAGTTTCAGCATGCGTACCGCGTCCCGTTGTCCCGCCGGCAGGTGCTCGACAGCGTCACGCAACATACTGGCATCCACCGCCTCTTCCTGCAGATTCGCTTCAGCAGCCTGAAAGGTTTCATGTTCCGGACCGAGCGGTGCTTCGCGCACGCCCAGACGCCCCTGACGCCGCAACCCGTCGACGATGCGCCGGTGGGCGATGGTGATCAGCCAGGGGCCGAAAGGAAGGGCCGGATTGTATGTCTGACGCACCGTGTGGAGGGTCAGCAGAATGTCCTGAACCGTGTCTTCGACGTCGCTCCGGTTGGCGATATGGCGGGCCACGAGCGCCCGTAGATACGGCGTGATCGCTTCGAGCAGGCGCCGGTACGCGTCCCGGTCGCCCGCCTGCGCGTGAGCCATCAGGATCGACCAGTCGAGCGTGCCATCGGGGCGCGTCTCCGACGTTTCGGGAGGGTGATCAGCCTGGGCCGGATGGTGAGCATTCCGTACGACACTCAGCGTCGGGCCAGGGCGGTGCGTTCTGGAGGACATGTACGAATTCTGCACGTTTGGCCGGATGCCTGCGTGAATATAAATTTTGCGTGCGGCGTAACCTTTGCCCGTTGTCCGGCGAATCTTCCAGCAGGTTGCGATTCTGCGACCCCAACCTCCGGAGGATGCAAAATGAGCACGCAACTCGGTAAGCCGCTACTGGCTGCTTCGACCCTGTCCGCAGCGATCGGTCTCGCGCTGGCGATGCAGGCGTTGCCAGCACAGGCGCAGGAGATGAAGGACATGAGCAAGATGCCGCAGGTTGTCCAGGACAACATGATGCGGATGCAGAAGAACAAGCTGGAAAAATGCTACGGCGTCAATGCGGTCGCGAAGAACGACTGTGCCGAGGGCGCCCATTCGTGTGCAGGCCAGGCCACCCAGGCGCGCGATACGAAGTCCTTCGTGCTGCTGCCGGCGGGTGACTGCTCGAAGATTCAGGGTGGCAAGTTGCAGGCAAGCTGAGCGGCCCACACTGATGAGCGTTACCGTGCTCCCCGCGCTGGAAGCCTCCAGCCCGATTCCGGTGAAGGCCGGTATCGGGCTGCGCTTTCGCCATCACCAACCCGTGCTCGACACGCGACCCGCGGTCGCCTGGTTCGAAGTGCATACCGAGAACTACATGGGCGGCGGCAGCGCACCCCAATACCTGGACACGATTCGCCGCGACTATCCGGTGTCGCTGCACGGCGTAGGGTTGTCCCTCGGCAGCGCCGACGGCCTCGACGCGGCGCATCTGACCCGGGTGCGCAGTGTGGTCGAGCGGGTCGAACCCGGGCTCGTTTCCGAACATCTGGCGTGGAGCGTGACCGGCGGCACGTATCTAGCCGACCTGTTGCCGCTGCCGATGACTGAAGAAGCGTTGGGCGTTGTCTGCCGGCATGTCGACGAGCTGCAAACGTGCCTGCGCCGGCGCATCCTGGTGGAGAACCCATCGACCTATCTGCGCTTCAGGCATTCGACGATTCCGGAATGGGAATTCCTTGCCCAGGTCGCACAGCGCACCGGTTGCGGCATCCTGTGCGACGTCAACAACATCTACGTGAGCGCCTGCAATCACGGCTGGAACTCGATGACCTACCTCGATGCCTTGCCGCCCGCCTCGATCGGCGAAATCCATCTCGCCGGGCACAGTGTCCGGCAGCTCGATAACGGGAAGACATTGCGCATCGACGACCACGGTTCACGAGTTGTTCCGCAAGTCTGGGCGCTCTACCGCGACGCGCTCAAGCGCTTCGGGCCGGTTCCAACGCTGATCGAATGGGATACCGACGTACCGCCGATCGAAACCCTGATCGAAGAGGCCGTCCTCGCCGGGACGGAACTGGAAAGGCAACGCCATGAACACCGACACGCCAGCGCTGCTTGAGTTGCAGCGCGCGATGCAGCGAAGCCTGCTCGACCGCACTGACGGCGACGCGTCGGCCTGGGTGATCGCCGACGGCCTGGATGCCGATGCCCGGCTCGACATCTATCGCAACACAAGCGCCAGGGTGCTGGCGACGGCCCTCAACGTGGCCTTCCCGGCCGTGCAGCATTTGGTCGGTCCGGAATTTTTCGACGGGGCTGCGGGATTGTTCGTTGCGCAGGTTCGGCCGCGCGGCGCGTGGCTGGATGAGTACGGCGCGGAATTTCCCGAATTTCTGGCGCGGCTTCCCCAGGCTGCGTCGGTGCCTTACCTCGCCGACGTCGCACGTCTGGAATGGCACGTCAACCTCGCCCTGCATGCGCCGGACGACCCATTGCTTGACATCGCGCGCCTCACGGCGCTGGAGGAAGGCGAACTGGCGCAGCTGCATTTCGAGCCTCACCCGGCGCTACGCCTGCTGCGATGTGAATTCCCGGTCGACATCATCTGGCATGCGGTACTGGAGCGCGACGAGCGGGCCATGGCAGCGGTCGATCTCGCGGAAGGGCCCGTCTGGCTGCTCGTTCACCGGACGCAGGGAGGTATCGAGGTAATGCGTCTGGGCGAGTGCGAATGGCGCTTTACAGCGGCGCTGTTTTCGGGAAAGTCGCTGGCCGTCGCGCTGGAAGAGACGCCCTGCGACTACGTGCACAGCGTGCTCGCCATGCTTCTGGCCAGCGGATGCCTTGCGGAGGTCAGCGTGGTTCCCCGAGCAGTTGCAAGCGAGATCCCGAGGACCCACACATGACACGCTCTCATCAACCCGTCACCCCGTCACCGACCAATAGCAGTCGAATCATGCGTCTCGCCGGATGGCTCGAGCGTGTACCCTACGCGCTCCTCGCCATGCCGTTGCGCATGGCGATTGCCACGGTCTTCTGGAACTCCGCGATGACCAAACTGGCGAACTGGGAAACCGCCCTTGACCTGTTCCGCGACGAATACAGATTGCCGCTCCTGCCGCCGGAGCTTGCCGCCTACATGGTCGTGTCGATTGAGTTGACAACGCCGGTCCTGCTGATACTTGGCCTCGCAACCCGGCCTGTGGCGTTCGTACTGCTGGGGATGACAACCGTCATCGAAATATTTGTCTATCCCCTGGCATGGCCCACCCATATCCAGTGGGCTGCCATGCTGCTGGTGCTGCTGTGTCGTGGTGCCGGAAGCTGGTCCGTCGACCATTGGCTACGCAAGCGCTGGATCGGCTAAATCGCCAAAGACGGGCCGGCTTCACAATGACTTGACACCTTCTTGACGAAAATTTCACAACCGGTTGCGTAGCATCCGGGTCTGGAGCCGCCCGAGCGGGTGGCAGCGAGACCCAAGGATGCCGGAATGCGCCGAGCGATACTGATTGCCCTGATCCTGCTGGCTGGCTGTGCGACCTATCATCCTCAGCCCATCACGCCGGACCAGTTGGCCCGGCAGTTCAAGGAACGCTCGCTTGGGAGTGACGACCTGCGCGCGTATCTCACGCGCGAACTCGGACGCGACATCCAGCCCTGGCCCGTCGCCCGCTGGAACCGCGAGATGCTCACGCTCGCGGCGTGGTACTACAGTCCAGCGCTGGATATGGCCCGAGCCCAGTGGAGCACCGCCAAAGCCGGTGTTGAGGTAGCCGATACGATTCCGAATCCGGTCCTGCAGTTGCCGTTCCAGTACGCGACGCCCAACCCCGGTCCGGGCGCACCCTTCATCTGGGGCCCGGCGCTCGACATTCCGATCGAAACCGCCGGCAAGCGTGGCTACCGCGTCGACCAGGCATCGCACCTATCGGAAGCGGCGCGTCTTGCGATCGGCAACGAAGCGTGGAAGGTCCGCGCGCAGGTTCGCGACGCCTTGCTTGCACTGTATGCGGCGCGCCAGCGCAGCATGTTCCTGTCCCGCAAGGCTGACGCCGCGCAGCAGATCGTGCAGATGGTCATGAAGCGCCGCGCCGTTGGCGAAAACTCGGGGCCGGACGTCAATGCGGCGGTACTGGCGGCAACGCAGGCCGAGGCCGATCTGGCCGCAGCACGCAGCACGGAGCAGGACGCGCGAGCACAACTGGCGGCGGCGATCGGTGTGCCAGTATCGGCACTCGATGGCATCCAGCTCGACCTCGACGAGTTCGGCACGGTGCTACCAGCGCCACCTGCCGCTGACGCACAGCGCGACGCGATCTTCCATCGCGCCGACCTGCTTGGATCGCTGGCCGAGTACGCCGCGGCCGAGTCGGCGCTCCAGCTCGAAGTGGCGAAACAGTATCCCGACATCCATCTCGGCCCCGGCTACACGTACGACACCGGCACCCACAAGATCGGCTTCGGACTTGCGGGCATCACGCTGCCGGTTTTCGACCAGAACCAGGGTGGCATCGCGCAGGCCGAGGCGAAGCGCAAGGAGGCCGCGGTGCGCACAGCAGCCTTGCAGGACACGATCCTGGGTGATCTGGACCATGCGCTCACGCGTTACCGGGCCAGTCTCGATGCGGTGCAACTCGCCGACAGCCACCTCGCGACCGCGCGCCGGCAGATCGACAGCCAGGCCGCCGGGTTTGCTGCGGGCAACGCGGACCGGCTGGCCTTCACGCAGGCGAAGGCCGACTACGAGGCGAACGCCGTCGCGCATCTGGACGCCGTCATCGCCGCCCGGCAGGCGGCCGATGCGCTCGAGGATGCCATGCAACGGCCCCTCGCCCCCGAGGCGGCAGGAAATGAATCCCTTACCGGACAGGAACCACGGCGATGAAATACCGGCTGTTCGTCTTTTGCGCCGTCACGATCGCGCTCGTGGCTGGCGCGTGCTGGTACATCTACCAGACACTTTACCCGAACCCATCGGCGTCGCCAGCGACTGCGCAGACCGCGCCTCAACCGGCGGTGCAGACGGTCAATGGTGAAACCGTGGTCGTCGTCAGTCCCGACGTGCAGCGCGCGAGCCATATCGAGGTCGCACCGCTCGCCCTCGCCACCGTGCAGCCTGACAGCGCGGCCTG
Organism: uncultured bacterium; assembly: GCA_966426465.1. Classification (GTDB taxonomy): domain Bacteria; phylum Chloroflexota; class UBA6077; order UBA6077; family CF-72; genus CF-72. The sequence goes on from CBJLVJ010000001.1 coordinate 11,428, forward strand.
GACAACGGTCATCGACCTGCAACCGCTGTTCGACCTGCGCAACCGCCTCGCCGCCGCGCGGGCTGACCTCGATACCCTCACGGCGCAGGCCGGCAACTCGCGTGCGCAGTACGAGCGCAGCCACGTGCTGTTCGAGGACGACCGCAATGTCTCGCAGAAGAGTCTGCAGGATGCGCGGGCAGTCATGCAGGCCGATCAGGCGAAGCTGCAGTCGGCCGCAGCCACGGTCAGCGGGCTCGCCGCGACGATGCGCCAGCAGTTTGGTGATGCACTCACCGACGCCGCGATGGCACCGGCGTCCGGCTTGTTCCAGCGCCTGCTGTCGGGCCGCACGGTCGTGCTGCGTGTCACGCTGCCCGCAGAGTTCGGGGGCGCTGCGCCCGCGCGCATCACAGTAGACGCAGCAGACGGCCAGCCGGTGTCCGCACAGAGACTTTCGGTATCGCCGCTCGCTGATCCATCCGTGCAGGGCAACCCCTGGTTCTACGCCGTGAATCGCGCGCTGCCCGTGGGCATGCGTACCAGCGTGAACGTGCCATCGGCGGTTCCCGCCGCCCAGGCGCTCGTCATTCCCGGGCAGGCCGTCATCTGGTACGGCGGACAGACATGGGCCTACGTGCAAACCGCACCGGATCGCTACACGCGACGCTTCGTGCCGGCAGGCAACGAGAGTGATCGCGGTTTCGTCGTGACCTCCGGGTTTCACGCCGGAGACCGCGTCGTCACCCAGGGCGCCCAGCTGCTGCTGTCCGAGGAGCTGAAACCCCAGGGCATCGCGACGGCCTGCAAGGACCCGCCCGAGTGTGACGACTGATCCGCGACTCCGCCTGATACGACACGAACCCAACGACTGCTCATGCTCAACGCAATCATCCGGTTTTCGCTGCGCTTTCGCGGCGTGATCTATGCGCTGGCCGTCATCACGGCCGGCTACGGTCTCTACACGCTAACCCGTGCAAAGCTCGATGTGTTTCCGGAGTTCGCTCCGCCGATGAGCATCATCCAGACGGAAGCGCCGGGCCTGACCAGCGAGCAGGTCGAGACGCTCGTGACCCAGCCGCTCGAGAACGGTCTCGGTGGCCTGGTCGGGCTACAGTCGATGCGCTCGAAGTCGATGCAGGGGCTGTCCGCCATCACGCTGGTATTCGATGCCCACGCGAACGTGATGCAGATCCGGCAACTGGTCTCCGAGCGGGTCAATGCGCTCGCGGCAACGCTGCCGGCGGGCGTGATGCCGCCGCGGCTCCTGCCGCTCACCACCACGACCAGCGTCGTGCGCACCATTGGCCTCACGTCGAAGACGCGCTCCCTGATGGACCTCTACGACGTCGCGCATTGGACTGTCAGGCCGCAACTGCTGAGCGTGCCGGGCGTGGCGGACGTGATCGTGTTCGGCGGTGACACGCGCCAGCTGCAGATCCAGGTCGATCCCGCAAAGCTGATGCGTTACGGCCTGTCGATCCAGGACGTGATTGCCGCGGCACGCGTCTCCACCGGTGTGCGCGGTGCAGGCTTCATCGAGAACGACAACCAGCGCATCGCGGTCAACGCCGACGGCCAGATCGCGACACCGGAGAAGCTCGCCGGCATCGTGCTGCGCTGGAGCAACGGCGCGGCAGTCCGTCTGGGGGACGTCGCAACCGTCGACTGGGGCAGCGCGCCCGCAGTCGGTGCCGCCTCGATCATGGGTCAGCCCGGTGTGATGCTGGTGCTCGAAAGCCAGTATGGCACCAACACGCTGGAGGCCACGAAAGACATCGAGAAGACGCTCGCCGCGCTCAGGCCCGTCCTCGCGAAGCAGGGAGTCGACGTCAACGCGAACGTGTTCCGGCCGGCCAGCTTCATCGACGCTTCCATCGGGCACCTGCGCACGGCACTGCTCGTGGGCGCGGTGCTGGTCATCGCGGTGCTGTTCCTGTTCCTGCTCAATGTGCGCACGGCAGTCATTTCCGCCGTCGCGATTCCGCTGTCGCTGCTCATCGCCATCATCGTGCTGACGTCGTTCGGCGTGAGCCTGAACACGATGACGCTCGGCGGCCTCGCCATCGCACTCGGCGAGGTGGTCGACGACGCCATCATCGATGTCGAGAACATCTACCGGCGGCTGCGGCAGAACCGGAACCTGCCGGCACCGCTGCCTGCGTTTCGCGTGGTGCTGCGGGCGTCGCTCGAGGTGCGCAGCGCGGTGGTGTTCGCCACCTTCATCGTGATGCTGATCTTCCTGCCGGTGCTCACGCTTTCGGGCGTGGCCGGCAAGCTGTTCGCGCCACTCGGCACAGCATACATTCTTGCTGTGCTGGCCTCGCTCGGTGTCGCGCTCACGCTTACGCCCGCGATGGCGCTTGCGCTGCTCGTGCGCGGTCCACTGCCGGCACACGAACCACGTCTGATTGCCCGCCTGAAGGCCCGCTATGTCACGCTGCTGATGAAGGTCGAGCAACGGGTAAAGACGGTCATGGCCGTTGTCGCGCTGATGTGCGTGGCGGCGCTGGGAGCGCTCCCGTTCATGAGTGGCAATTTCATCCCGGAACTGCGCGAGGGGCACTACATCGTGCACATGGGCCTGACGCCCGGTACTTCGCTGGCCGAATCGATGCGCATCGGCACCCAGGTTTCGCACACCCTGATGCAGGTGCCTGGCGTGCGCCTTGTCGCGCAGCGCGCGGGCCGCGCCAATGAAGTCGTCGACCCGGCCGGCGTGCAGCTTTCCGAGTTCGAGGTCGATCTGAAGCCGATGAGCGCATCCGGGCAGAGTTGGACACTGTATCGCATCCAGCAGGCGCTCGCGCGCTTTCCGGGGCTGACCACCTCGGTCAACACGTTTCTCGTCGAACGCATCGACGAAACGATCTCAGGCGTGACGGCGCCTGTGGTCGTCAACGTGTTCGGCGACAACCTCGACGTGATCGACCGCAAGGCGCAGGAGATCGCGCGCCTGCTCGGGACAATCCGCGGCGCGGCAAGCGTGCGGGTGGAGTCGCCTCCAGGCATTCCCGAACTGGAGGTGAAGCTCAAGCCGGACCAGCTGAGCCGCTGGGGCTTCAGGCCGGTGGAGGTACTCGACGCGATCCAGGCGGCGTACCAGGGTACCACGGTCTCGCAGATCTACCTGGGGGGCCGAACGGTTGACGTCGCCGTGGTGCTCAATCCTGCGGCACGTGCCACGCTTGCCGGCATCGGCGCGCTGATGCTGCGCAACCCGGACGGACTCGCTGTGCCGCTGCATGAGCTCGCGGCAATCCGCCAGGTCGCGGGCCGCTACCAGATCACCCACGATGGGGGCCGGCGCATGCAGACGGTGTCCGTCAATCTCGGCAGCCGCGCGGTGAGCGATTTCGTGAAAGAGGCCGAGGCGCGCGTGAGTCGCGAAATCGTCACGCCGCAGGGGACATACGCCGTATTCGCCGGCGAAAGCGAAGCGCGCACGCAGTCGCAGCGCGACCTGTTCGTGTACGGCGCCATGTCGCTCGTCGGCATCGCGCTGCTGCTGTTCCTCGCAATGAAAAGCCGCCGCGGTGTGCTGCTGGTGATGCTCAACCTGCCGTTTGCCCTCGTGGGCGGGGTGTTAAGCGTGGTGCTGACGGGGGCGAACCTGTCGCTTGGCAGCATGGTGGGCTTCGTCACGCTGTTCGGCATCTCGCTGCGCAACTCGATCATGCTGATCAGCCACTATGAGCACCTCGTGCACGTGGACGGACTTCCGTGGGGACCCGAGACGGCCGTGCGCGGGGCATCGGAGCGGCTGGTGCCGATCCTGATGACCGCACTCGTCACCTCGTTGGCGCTGCTGCCGCTTGCAGTCACGAGCGGTGCGGCCGGCAACGAGATCGAGGGGCCAATGGCGATCGTGATCCTGGGCGGACTGGTCACGTCGACCGTACTGAACCTGATCGTACTGCCCACGCTTGCGCTGCGCTACGGGCGCTTCGAGCGCGATGCGCTGGCCGAGCCCGGTCCCAGGGTCGTTTGAGCCGGGATGGGAGGCGGACCAGTGAGCGGACAGCAGCGCATCTTTTCAAGAAGGAAAACGATCGGATTCGAGACGCGGTGCTGATATTGTCCGGTGCGTCTGGCGCACCCAACACGGACATGCCGGAGCACGAACGGGGCTTATGCAACTCGCGATACGAACGGTTGGAGAGATTCTTATGACTGGTTTGAACAGATTTCTCGATGAAAGGAAGCTGCATCTTGTCTTTGAGGTGAGCCTGTGGTTCAAGGCTGTTTTCGCGTTTTCAGAAATCGTCGCGGGCGTTGCCGCTTGGTTCGTTCCGCGGCAACTGTTTCTGACACTCGTGCTTTGGGTCACCAGGAAGGAGTTCGTCGAAGATCCCCACGACCTTGTGGCCAATTTTCTCCTTCATACCGTCCAGCATCTTTCAGTCGGTACTCAGGAATTCGCGGCCGTCTATCTGCTCGGACACGGTGTGATCAAGCTGTGGCTGATCGTCGGTCTGCTGCGAGAGAGACTTTGGTATTACCCCGTCTCATTAATCGTCTTCGGCGCGTTCATCGTGTACCAGCTCTACCGGTACACATTCACGTATTCGATATGGTTGCTGCTCATCACGGCCCTCGACGTCGTTATCATCGCGCTCACGTGGCACGAGTACCGGTATCTCCGGAACAAACGATGCGTCGCCACGGCAAGCTCTTAGTCAACCCGCTTGCGTGCGGCTCCCGCCAAGCTCCATCCAGGGGTGGCCGTTGACTGCCTATCGACACAAACGACTCACGATCGGATTCACTTTACCCATCGCGACCCATGACTCCTGAAACTTCAGCAACCAGCCGCATGGCCATTCCACGCACGGTCTGGGCACTTGGCTTCGTGAGCCTCTTCATGGACCTGTCGTCCGAGCTGATCCACGCGCTGTTGCCCATCTTCCTCGTCACCACGATGGGCATGAGCGTGACCGCGCTCGGTGCGCTCGAAGGGGCAGCCGAGGCGACCGCCATGATCGTGAAGATTTTTTCAGGACCGCTCTCCGACTGGCTCGGCAGGCGCAAGGGGCTGCTCCTCGTCGGCTACGGGCTCGCAGCTTTCACCAAGCCGCTCTTTCCGCTCGCGGGCACGCCCGCGGTGGTGGCCACGGCGCGACTGCTGGATCGCGTCGGCAAGGGCATCCGCGGCGCTCCGCGCGATGCGCTGGTCGCAGACGTGGCGCCACCGGAGATCCGCGGTGCCTGCTTTGGACTGAGGCAGTCGATGGACACGATCGGCGCATTTGCCGGGCCGCTGCTCGCAATCGTGTTGATGCTCGCGTTTGCCGACCATATCCGCACCGTGCTCTGGTTCGCTGTTGTGCCCGCATTCGTCGCGGTCGCCTTAATCCTGCTCGGCATCCGCGAACCCCAACATGCGCCGGGACAACGCGGCTTCCGGTCGCCGCTGCGCTGGCAGGCGCTGCGTGACTTCCCGGCCCGGTACTGGTTCGTCGTCGCCATCGGCGCCACCTTCACCCTCGCGCGCTTCAGCGAGGCGTTCCTCGTGCTGCGCGCGCAGCAGACCGGCCTCGACACTGCGTGGATTCCCGGCGTGATGGTGGTGATGAGCCTGGCGTATTCGCTGTCGGCGTATCCGGTCGGCAGGCTGTCCGACCGCCTCGATCGCACGATCCTGCTCATGGGGGGGCTTGTCCTGCTGATCGCGGCCGACCTGCTGCTCGGGGCGGGGACGTCGATGGGAACGGTCTTCGCGGGCGTCGCCATCTGGGGCCTGCACATGGGCTTCACACAGGGCATTCTCGCCGCGATGGTGGCCGAAACGGCGCCAGGATCGCTGCGCGGCACCGCCTTCGGCGTGTTCAATCTGGCCAGTGGCATCTGCATGCTGCTTGCCAGCGTCATCGCCGGGTGGTTGTGGGACCACCATGGGGCATCAACCACATTCTTCACGGGCGCGGCGCTCGCTGTCGTGCCGCTAATCATGTGCGGCCTGGGGCCACGGCCACAGAAACATGGCCGCTGACGTGTTCTTCCTCTTCACCAGAAAACGTTGCAATGGAAACCATCGAGGCATTCAACCAGGCGCTGTTCCTCCTGGTCAACGGCACGCCGGCGACGCCGACCTGGCTGGTCGGCACCGCGCTCGTCTTCGCGAACTATCTGATCTGGCTGATTCCGCTGCTGCTGGCCGGCATGTGGCTGTCAGGTGGAGATCACTACCGCATGCTGGCCGTCCGCGCGTGCCTGGTCGCGCTGCTGGCGCTCGGCGCCAACCAGCTGATCGGCCTCGCCTGGTCACATCCGAGGCCGTTCGCGATCGGGCTTGGGCACGCGTTTCTGCCGCATGCGCCCGATTCGTCTTTTCCAAGCGATCACGCCACCGTGTTCGCCAGCGTTGCGCTGACGCTGCTCATCGGGCGGATGCGGTGGCTCGGTGGCGTCACGCTTGTTGTGGGGATCGCGGTCGCATGGGCACGCGTGTTTCTCGGCGTGCACTTTCCGCTCGACATGATCGGTGCCGTGGCGGTCGCATGCATCGCATACGCGGCAATCGCGCCGGTCTGGAAAACGGGCGGCCCGTTGGTGACACGTCTGGCTATCACGCTCTACCGCACGCTGCTCGCATGGCCAATCAGCCGTGGCTGGCTGCGAGCCTGAACCCGCGGTATCGCTCCCGGAATCATTCGTCCAGAGCTCCCGCGTCATCCTGTGCGCTGGGAGGACGACGGCGCACGCAGGATCAGACTCGGCATGAGCCGGTCCGCATAGTCCGCGATCGGAAAGTCGAACGTACCGCGCAGATTGATACCTTCCAGCGACGTTGGAGCGATGCTGCGCAGGTGTTCGGGTAACACAGGCTGGTTGCCGAGCTTCTCGATCGTCTCGAGCGCGCGTTGCATGTGCCCGGTATTCCACGCCATGAGGGCGTTGGTCAGCAACGTCAGCGCCGAGGAGACAGCCATCATCGAATGGCGATGACGCGTGAGTTCGATGGGAATCTTGCCCTGGTGAATGGCGCGCTGTACATTGTGGACAGCCTCGCCGCGATTGAGTGCGTGCTGCAATTCGCCGCGAAATACCGGCACCGTAAAGTAGTCGATCAGGAAGATTGTCCGGAAGAGCCGCCCAAGATGAACGCCGCCGTCGTAGAGCGGTTGCCCCCGTGCGGCGGAGCCAAAGCGCGCAAGCGCCTGCACAGCCGTGCAATGGCCACTTTGCACGGAAGCGGCAACGCGTACAAAGTCATCCCAGATAGCTTCGATGGCGTCGAGTCGGACGTCGCAATCGGCGATCGCCGCCAGGTCCTCCGATACCAGGAAATCGACCGGTACATGCAGTCGCCGGTCCCGCAGATGAGCCAGCCGCGGGCACAGGTCGAAGCCCAATGCGCGGGCGAGCCCCATCGCGAAGTCGGTATACCCATGGATATCGACGGCAAGCATGGCCACGTCGTCGGTACTGCTTTGCCGGATCACACCTTCGATCGCAACGCCCGCCTGCCGCTCGTTGAGTACGATCGGTTGGTCGTAGAAGATGCCCCAGCGGTCGCGCACATGCGTGTACACGCCAATCGACGCAGTGCGCCGCCGCGGATCGGCGCGCGCCTGCCAGACCGTTTTCGTCGTTTCCAGTGACATCATGTCCGACGACGCAAGGTCCGCCCGGCCCCAGTGCTGCGCGATCGGATGCCGGTGCATGAATTCGAGCACCGCGTCGGCAGCCTGGCGCAGCATCCGCTCGTCGGCGATGCGGCTCATCATCTGGCGGATCGCGGTCGCCGACAGTTCCGGCACCATGCGGGCGATATCGGCAGCGGACATCGACGTGCCGTGTGCGAGAACTGCGGCATAGACCATCAGCAGTTCCGTGCGCGAGCGCGGCTCCCGACCCAGCAGTATCCAGCTGAAGCGCACGGTGCTGTCAACTTCGAGAATGATCTTCGGCAGTTGCCCATCCGGGCGCGACGCAAAAATAGCCCGTCGTAGCGCCTCGAGCGCCGCATCGTGCGGCTGGGCGCTCAGCGGGCCAATATGGACTGCATCGTCGACGCGCACCTCGCCGCGTGCCACTGCTTCGCGAAGACGTTCCAGCCCGGCATGGAGATGCTCGATGACCGGCTTGAAAAATTCCTTCGGGTCCTGCGGCAGCTTCAGGTGGCCGTAGTAGTGATTGCGTCTGGCCTGCCACTCGTCGTCCGGAATCAGCAGCGTGGCCTGACTGCGGAAATCGAAGCTGTGCTCGACATAGACCGAGCCGTTGCGCAAGGCGACTCGGAGCGCGAAAAGCGTTGCCCATTCGAAAGCGAGCAGCGCCTGGTTTCGATCTTCGTTCTCGATCATGCGTTGCCAAGCCCGACCGAGCTGGATAGTCGTGTTCTGCGGCAGCTCGACGGATCTGCTCGCATAGAGATCACGCAACAGCGCGAGTGCTTCGATAACCGGATGCGCGGTCTGCGCTTCGAATGGCAGTGTCAACAGCCTGGCGAGCATGGCGCGGGCGACGCGCCGTTTGGATATCAGTTGCGAGCGAACCAGGCTCGCGCGGCTGGGCGTCTCCTGTTTGAGCACCGCATCCGCCAAGGCGGAGATCTGCTCGACCAGTTGGTCGTGCGTCAGACTTTCGTCGGTGGCTATCGCCTTGACGGCCGTGGCAAAGTCGTGCATCTCTGCCTTGAGGTCTGGCCGCGCTGCTGAAACCCTGCTGTTCGCTTCGTTGAGGGATTTGCGAATCCAGCGGCCGAGCATCGAAAGCAACTGGTCGGTAGCGGTGCAGAGCGCATACCGCATGAAGCATGCGGCCTCGAGCCGGCGAGACGACTGGATTCGCTTGCTGACCGATGGTTTGCGATGGGCACAGCGCCGCGCGAAGTGTCGCACGCTTGCTTCATTGCATGTCGTCGGCCAGTTGCCGTGAACGCCAAGCTCGACCAGTCGATCGATCTTGCGGAACAATTCGCTCATCTGATGCGTCGAGTTGCGCAGCGGCACCGACCACAGCCATTGTTGCAGGCTCGCAACCGACCCATGCGGCTGCGGCAGCAGGCTTCCCCAGCGATCAAGCGTCGCATCGCTGAATGCCTGGACGAGGCTCCCGGTCAGTGTCGTTTCGACATCGCGTGCGGCCTGCACAAGCAGGGGCGTGAGCGCGCGGTCCTGCTGGATCAGGATGCGATGTTCATAGAGCCATCGCTTGAGCTCCTGCATGAGATCTGCGCGATTCGGGCGCCCCGCGAGCCGCTCCTTGAGCCAGCGCACGACATAGCGACGCTGATGTTCGGCCATCGGCACGAAACCGAGCGCCTGATAGGCGATCACCTGATGGTCGAAGAGTGTACGTTCGCGCGTTTCGTAGAGGGTGCGTAGCGTGCCGAGGTCCGGCGGCTCGATCCCGAGGTGCTTGCCGAGATGGCTCCACAGGATCTGCGGCACATACTGGTAAGCATCGAGTGTCGCGCCGGTCATGCGCACGAAGCCGATATGCAATGCAAGCGCCAGCCGGTAGAGGGGCCCACGGCGCGCGTTGATCAATGCCCGCTCTTTGGGCGAGAACGTGAAGAACGTGGCGAGTTCAAACTCGCTGAGGTCGCGCGGCATCCGCCGCGTGCCCAGATAAGCCAGTCGCCAGTGTTCCATCGCCGTCCACTCCGGAAGCGAAAGAGGGGGGCTGGTCAGCGTAGCGGGAAAAAATTGGCAAATCAACAGACGATTGTCGGAGCGGGATGCTAGCCGAAGGTCGTGAAGTCCAAACAGCGACTATTTGATTTAAATATATATAATATTGGGGGCCGACCGCCAGGCCCTGTCACACTTGGATCTTGCTATCGTCGTAATCTGTACTCAAATCACGGGGACGCCCATCAGGCGTCGTCAGGCGTGTCCAGATCACGAAGATGCGCGCTTGCCCTTGCATCAGCG
>CBJLVJ010000002.1:0-17949 GCA_966426465.1 uncultured bacterium
GCCTGCTCAGCAGGGTGGCTGCCGTCGCCTGGAAAGTAGACCTGGATGCGGCTGTCACCAAACGGCCCGAGTGGCTTCACGTAGGTGTTGCCCGCGGGCAAAGCCATGTCCTCAGGCGCGCCGGCATCGGCAGCCGACCACAAGGGCACATCGCGCACGGCGCGCAGCCACTGCGGCATGCCTATGCGTGGGTCGAATGTAACAGTCGCCTCGACCTGATCCGCGCCTTGCGTCGCAGGTATGCGCGCTGCAGGTGTTGGCACGCTGTCGAGCGGCGCCAGCTCCAGCGCCGCCTGCGCAGGCAGCAGGCTGCTCGGCTCGGCACTCGATTCGCTCGCGATCTGCACCGGCGCGGCTGGCGTGGCGCCGACTGCGCTCGCGAGCGCGGCGCTCACGATCACCAGCGCACAGGCATGGGTTCCAACGCGTTTGGCGCTGTGGCGCATGGATAAGGCGCTAGGGTACCGGCCCGAACTGCGGCGCGACGAGTGCCCCGGTTCCAAACGCATCAAATCCGCCGGCGGTCCGTTGCGCGCTGCCGGGGTTACGGCGGTGTGACGATGATGCCAGTCCCGTTACAGGTTCGATATTGTCTCGCGCCTGTGATGGCCTGTGGCACGAAGGGTGCTTCATAGCGGCGAGACACACGAAGGCACCGAGGAACATTCCCATGACAATGCAAGTGGTTTGGCACGGGACTCAGCAGGAGTCCTTCGATCTGGTAAACGCCATCGCTCGAAACTGTACGTGCGAGTTCGGCCTGATGGGCGTTCGGCTCGCCACGTGCGCTCCGCATCGCATGCTGACCGAAGATCAGCGCGCTCTGAATGGGCTGCTGTTCGCGCGTCGCATGGGCGAGCGCCTGCGCCGCGAAGAATTCTCGCGGGCCAGAACCGCCAACCGGTCGCGCAGCGGCCTGACCTCGATCGCCGCCGACTGAGCTCCGAGCCGATTCTCGGGCGGTCCTCGGAAGCCTCTGGGTATCATTCCACTGGTTCGGTCGCGGCAATCGGTGCCGTCGCGACCGATTCTCTTCCCAGAGGTCGTTCCCCGCAGTGCCCGTAGATTGGCAGCAACTATACGCGCAACGTGCCGCGGGCATGCGTGCGTCCGATATCCGCGAGATCCTGAAAGTTACCGCGCAGCCTGACGTCATCTCCCTGGCGGGTGGTCTGCCAGCGCCGGAGCTCTTTCCGATCGACGAGTACCGCCGCGCCTTCGAATGGGTGCTCGAGTCGGATGGCGCGCAGGCGCTCCAGTACGGTCCGAGCGAGGGCTATCGCCCCCTGCGCACGTTGCTTGCCCAACGGCTGACCAGGTTTGCCATGCCGTGTTCGGCCGAGGACATCCTGATCACTAACGGCTCACAGCAGGCGCTCGACCTGATGGGCAAGATGTTCCTCGACCCGGGCGACGCCGTACTGGTCGAGAAGCCGACCTACCTCGGGGCGCTGCAGGCGTTCAATCAGTACCAGGCCAGGTACGCCGTCGTTGCTATGGACGACGACGGCATGCGCGTCGACGAGGTCGAGCGCCTGCTGTCCAGGCAGCACACGTCCGGGCAGCGCATCAAATTGATCTACGCTTTGCCGAACTTCCAGAATCCAACTGGCCGCTCGATGAGCCTCGAGCGGCGCCGACGGCTGGTCGAGCTTGCCGACCGGTTCGGCGTCCCGATTGTCGAAGACGACCCCTACGGCGAGCTGCGCTACGAAGGCGAGCCGCTCCCCACGTTGAAGTCGCTCGACACGCACGGCTCCGTCATCTATCTGGGCACCTTTTCAAAGATCCTGGCGCCAGGTTTCCGACTGGGTTGGATAGTCGCCGGCCCGGAGGTCATGGAAGCCCTGCTCCACGGCAAACAACCCGCGGACCTGCACACGGGCATGGCTCCGCAGATGGCAACCCACGAGGTCATGAAGGATTGCTTCTTGGAGACGCACGTCGAGCGCATCAAGGCCTTCGACAAGGAGCGTCGCGACGTGATGCTGCGCGCCATCGAGGAGCACTTTCCACCGGACGCCCACTACACGCGGCCTGATGGCGGCCTGTTCGTGTGGGCCGAATTGCCGACCGACGTCGATACGCGCGAGCTGTTGCTCGATGCGATTCAGGACAAAGTTGCCTTCGTGCCTGGTCAGGGCTTTCACCCGGACGCGAGTGGCACCAACACGATGCGCCTGACATTCTCGAACGTGCCCCCGGACCAGCTCCGCGAGGGTATTCGACGCCTCGGCCATGCCATCCAGCGCCGCCTCGCCCGTACCGCCAGCGAGCCCCGCGTCACAATCTGAGGCGCCTACGTCATTTCGGGGCGCCTGACAATCTAACGCACCGCCTGCCGTCCAGGGCGGGGACGCTATTAGATTGGTCTAATCTCCGGCGTTCTATACTGGCCGCGTGAAGATGCGTGTCGCGAAGGATTCTGCCAAACCGACGAGCTCGGTGGTCGAGGACTATCTGCAAACCCTCCACTACCTGAGCCGCGACGGCTACACGGTCATCGCCGCGCGATTGGCCGAGCGGCTCAACGTGACCCCACCCACGGTGACCGTCACGTTGCAGCGTATGCAGCGCGACGGCTTGATCGAGCACGGCCCCCGCAAAGAGATCGTGCTGACCCCACAGGGCCGCCAGGTGGCCGAGAACATCGTGCGGCGCCACGCGCTCGCCGAGCGGCTGCTGACGGATCTCCTGAAGATGCCCTGGCACGAATCGCACGAAGAGGCGCATGGTGTCGAGCACGTCATCACGCCGAAGATCGAGGCCCGCCTGCTCCAGGCGCTCGGCAACCCGACCACCTGTCCACACGGCAATCCGATTCCAGGTCTGGGCACACTCGCGCCGGACGAATTCCCGCTCGACCAGGCCAGGACGGGCGACAACCTGGTGATCCAGCGCATCACCGAGGAGGCCGAAGAGGACCTGCAGCTGATGAAGTATCTGCAAGAGCACGGCGTGGCGCCGGGTGCGCGCATGACCGTGCGCGAGGCCATCACGGCGACGGCGCTGCTGGTGCTCGAAGGACCCGACGGTCAGGTGCCGCTCGGGCTGCCCGTAGCGGCAAAGCTACGCGCCCGTCAAGCCTAGAAACGCGGCTGACCGCCTTCCAACCGCGCGACCACATTGCGTGCGATCTGGCGCGCCGCGTCCGGCCGCGCGAGACGAGCGCCGCGGTCGGCCAGGCCGGTGCGCAAGGCCGGATCGCCGCACAGGTCTGACACGATGCGCGTGAGCGCTTCGGGGTCTGGTGCGTACAGCGCCGCGCCCGCCCGCAGCACGTACTCGAGATTGCCGGCTTCCTGCCCCGGCAGCAGGTCGTGGACGACCACCGGCGCATGGCAGGCGAACGCTTCGGCGAGTGTCAGACCGCCTGCCTTGGTGACCACCACGTCTGCTGCCTGCATCAGCTCCGCCACGTTGTCGACAAAGCCCAGCGCGCTCACCGGGACCGTGGCTGGTAGCCGCTGAACCTCGCGGCGTAGCTCCTGGTTGTGGCCACACACCAGCAGCAGCGGCATGTTCTGGATGTTCTGCGCCAGACACGCCAACCTGGCGATGTTTCGCCGTGCGCGCGGCGAGCCTTCCGCACCGACCATGGCCAGCACCGTCGATCGGTCCGGCTCCAGACCGATCTGGGCTAACAGGTGCGCGCGATCGGAGCGCGCGGGCTGGCCAAACTCGCGCCGAATCGGTACACCCACGACATCCACCGCCTCCGGCCGAGCTCCGAATCGAATGCAGTCGATCCGTGCCGAGTCAGTGGGCGCGGTGTAATGGTGGACCCCGCGGGCTTGCCAGAAGCGGTGCACGGAGTGCCAGTCCGTCAGCACCACTTCGACGCGGGCTCCGGACCATCTCGCAGCCTGCGCCAGCAGGCCGTTGACGCCGGGCAATACGGATATCACCACGTCCGGTCGGCGCTCGTGGAGCACGCGGCTGAATCCTGCGCGCAAAAACGGTCCCAGCATAAGATCCGGCTCCACACTTCGGGCGGATACCGCATAGATCGTGGACCAGAGTGCCGGGTGGTGCCGCGCCAGACGCGCATACGCCGCCGGAAACAGCGTCACCGGGAATCGGCCGCACTCCACATACGCGTCCACCAGGCTGACGGAGCAGCCCTCGCTGCGCTCGAGCTCATGGGCGATCGCTCTCGCCGCCGACAGGTGTCCCCCGCCGACCCGCGAGTACACCACCAGCACACGCCGACAATTGGCCGTCAGCACGTGAGCCGGACTAGCGTGGAGCAGTCGTGTTCAAGACCTGGAGCCCGTCCTTGGCGCCCTGCAGGTCCGGATTCTCCTCGAGCGCGCGGGTGAATTCGGCCCTGGCCTTGTCGTACTGCTTCGCGTTGAGGTAGATCCAGCCCAGTGCGTGACGATACTCCGCATTGTGCGCGGGATCCTTTTCCAGGGCTACTGCCTTTTCGAAGTTGGGCTGGGCTTTGTCGTACTGCTTCTGCACGTAGAACATCCAGCCCAGCTGTCCCCATCCCGTTGCGTAGTTCGGATCGACCTCCACTGATCGCTCCAGGTGCGACTGCGCCGAGCCGTACTCCTCCATTGCGTAGTATGCGCTGCCCATACCACCTTCGGCTCGAGCGTCTTCTGGATTGAGGTCGGCCGCTTGCTGGTAGGCCTGAATGGCCTGATCGTACTGCCTGAGGGCTCGCAGCGCGTGGCCCAGGCTCAAGTGGAGGTACGAGCGCTCCGGTGCTTTGTCGACAGCTCGTTTGTAGAGGTCCACGGCAGCGGCGTAATCGGCGTTCGTCTCCGCCACGTAGGCCTGGACGCGGAGAACCTCGGGATCGTCGGCCGCCAGCGCCGCCGCGTGTGTTACGGCATCCGTGGCCTCGTGCAGACGGAACTTGTCAGCCTCGGCCTCGGCCAGGTAGGCCCACCCGGCCGCGGATTTGGGATCCAGCTCGGTCGCGCGTCTGGCGCTGGTCAGGGCGCGGTCCGAGTTGCCAGACCAGTCGAAGGCGAGCGCCAGGAGCGCCTGGTAGTCAGCCGACTTCGGTTCCAGGTCGACCGCTTTCTGGGCGTGGTCGACGGCGTCAGCGGGCTTGTTGGAGTACACCAGCGCACGCGCCCAGCCAGCTTGGGCGGCCGCGAGGGTGGGGCTCGCCCGCGCGACGTCGGCGTAGATGGCGGCGGCATCGTCCCAGCGCCCGGCGGCTAATTGCTGGTCGGCATCGGCAATCCGAGCTGTGGACACGGTCGGCACAGGCGACGATGCGGCCGCCGAGGCGGGCGCTGCGTCGCTGCCCAACGGCGGCGGCGGAGGGCCAGCCTGTGGGTTCATGTACTGCGGCACGAAATACGCCGCGGCGCCCACCACCAGGACCAGGGAAACGATCAATCCCCAGTTCGGTCCCGATCGGCGGCGTCGGTACGTGTAGCCCAACGCGCCTCCTTTTCAGCTTACGGGGCCGCGGCCCGCCAGCTCGAGGCCCCAATTGGACGCCCTGAAACTCTATGAGCGTACCCAAAAGGTGTCAAACGCGCATGCCGGCAAACCTGGCGGTTTAGTCCGGAGGGGACGCTGCTGGTACTGGCACGCCAGCTGCGCGACGTGACCGGCGACGCCGTGTCTCACCGCGACCATCATACGACTGGCGTGGAAATGGGACGAATGGCCGCAAATTCCTCCCGGGGCTCCTCAAATGGGCCGCTGCCTGACGGGACGCGAAAGATGCGCGCGAAGTCCTCGCGCCGAAACGCCTGCACAAACTGCTGACAGTACAGCCCACTCAGCCGCTGAACGTAGTACTCCGTGTCGGCCTCTGCCAGGCTGACCGCGTCGTCTTCCTGCAGCAGCCGCGGCTCACCACCGCGAGCGCGGAAATAGCGGATCCGTTGACCGACCCGCCATGAACGCATACCCGCCGCCAGCAGCACTTCGTACGGCTCCTCGTGGGTTCCACCACGGCGATACTGAGGGAGGGATTTGTGGAGCGTCACCTGTACGCACAGGTCCTCCAGGGCTATCTGCCCAGTTCTCAGCTTATGCACCGCGTCGAGAAAGACGCGCCGCAGTCCCACCACGTCGCCTGTCAGGGCACGCGGCGCTGCTCGATGCATGAAGGCCTCCCCAAAACGCTCGAGCCGACCCGGCCGAAAAGCGCTGCCAATGAGCGTCACTGCCCCATCCAGGCCGAGGGTGATGGCACTGCGTGGCCCACGCACGTACATCGCCTGGTAATGACCGTCGAACGCCAGCCGCACCCCGTCGGGCAGGTACACCGCGGCGGCATCGGCAAGCTCGCGCTCGTCCGCCTCGCTCCAGCGGTCGGGCAAGCCAAACGTCACCCGCTCGCCATCGATCTCGATCGCTGTGCAGCCGCGACTGCTCAGGTCGTCGAGCAAGCGGTCGAGGTAGCGGCGGGCGATCGCGCTGACATCCGTCGCCGCCTGAGGATCTGAGAACAGACCCTGACCCGCCAGGTAAGTATGCGCGGCGCCGGCCAGCAACTGCGCGCTTTCGTCATGCGGATCTTCGACCAGGCGCTTGACGAGCCGCGGCAACACGCGAAGATCGTCGTTGGCGGCCGCGATCGCCCTGCTGGCCACCACGCACGGCAGCAGCGGCCGCGCCGCTACCCGCGCGGAAGAGCCGACGACGCCCGTAAGGAAGATCTCACCTCGAAGTGCCGACGCCGACCGCAGCAGGCGAGGCGAAGGTGCGACGATGGCGCGCGCCTCGTGCAGGTACGCACGAACCAGCATTGGCTCCCAGAGGGAGGCGGCGCCGACGTCCGCCGCGATGCGCTCGTAGGCTCGCGGCAGCATGCTCGCCAGCCCGAACGCCACCGGCAGCAAACGCCGCGAGAGTCCGTCGACCTCCTCGACGTCAGCGGCGGCGTACCGCTTGATTCGCTCTGGATCGGTGCGATACGTCGGCCAGACCTCGGCGCCGGGCACGTACTCGCGGTCGGTCCTGGCGAAGCCGAAATAACGCGCAGCATCTTTGAGCCCATGGCGCCGCAGGTCGGGGGCAGCCGCCCCGAACCGGCGCACCGCGTGTTGCGTGTCGACCACTTCTCGACCGGCGACCCGCCAGCGCAGGAACGGCTCGGGCCGCTCGCCAGTGTCGAACACGTCGGTTTCGAGCCACGGCTCGGATCCGTCGCGGCCAAGCGCCAGCCGAACCCCGAGTCGGGCAGCGCGCCTCACCAGGAAGGGCAGGTCGAAGGCGAAGATGTTGTGGTTTTCGAGCACGTCGGGATCGCGTAGCCGAATCAGCTCGACCAACCGCTCGATGACCTCCGCCTCGCCGATCTCGCTCGTGTCGAGGCAATCCTCCCAGCCGCGGCTGTCACGCAGGCTGACCATGAAGATGCGGTCCCTCTCCTCGTTGAGGCCGGTCGTCTCGAGGTCGAACTGCAGGCGGTGCAGGTCTTCGAAGCGCATGCCCTTGAAGTACGTGCGGCCAGTGAGTGCAAGGAACTGCTCGATCGGATGGCAGATGAGCACCAGGCCGCGCAGATCGGCAAGCGTCTCGGCCTCTGCGCCATCGCGTTTGTTCGACGTCTCGATCATCGCCGTCGCCACCTCATCCAGACGGTTGGTCAGGACCAGGTAGCGATAGGCGTCCTCGGCTGGGGTGGTCGGCTCATCCAGTGCGACGATGGACAGTGGCTCGCTGAGAGCGATCTGACCGTGGCTGGTGCGCAGCCACTCGGCGCTGAGCCGCTGGGCGGGCAGGTGCGCGAGCAGGTCGAGGCTGGTGGTCAGGAACCAGTTGGGGAAAGCGTGCTCACTGGCTTCAACGCGCGAGCCGATACGCCGCCAGACCCGCGCACGCCCGCCATTGTCGGCGTCGACCGACACGATGCCTTGCGCAGTGCTGCAGCCAAACAGCTCGTGCGGCCACCTTGGCGACGGTGCTGGCGCCAGATCAAGCCGCGCGGGCCGCGACACGCGCGGCAGTCTAACACCGAACCCTCAGGCCGGGATCGGCAACGGCCGTCGGGCGGGGTGGCCCATACTGTTGCCGAACACATTGCTACCGCGCACATCGGGAGTCCCGGCCCCTGCACCACACGAGCTTCGGCGGGAGCGACTGCTGGAGGTGCTGCACAAGCACCGTACGCGCCCGCTCATTCTGCTCGTGGCTGCTGCTGGCTTCGGCAAGAGCACCCTCGCAGCAACCTACGCGCGCGACAGCGGCGCCGCTGTCGTGTGGCTCACGCTGCAACCGGCCGATCGCGACTCGCGGCGGCTGTTTGCCCGATTGGCCGATGCCCTGGACGCTGGCTTCGGCGAGCCGGACTCCGTGCCGCAGCTTCGGCACGGGCTTGCCGAAGGCGCTGAAGGCGTCGGTCTCGCGCGCCTGCTGCTCGACGACCTGGCTCAAGCGCCGGCCGGCTTCATCGTCGTGCTCGACGACTTCGACGTCGTCGGCGAGGTGGACGAAGTCGTCCACGCGGTCGACGCGCTGATTCGGGACCTGCCCGAGGCAGGCCAGATCGTGATCACCGCGCGCGACGCACCAGCGCTGTCGATGACGCGTCTGGTCGTCGAAGGCGCGGTCTTCCCACTCGGCACACAAGACCTGCGGTTCTCGCCGGATGAGAGCCGCGCCTTGCGTGAAGCCATCGGTGGCGATGCCAGCCGTGACGAGCAGGCCGAGGGTTGGGTGGCGGGCATTCTGCTCGGTGGCGCACCCCGCCAGCTCGGGGTAGGCGGCGGCTCGCTGCTTGGCGCATACGTCGAGCGCGAGGTGCTCGCGCGCCTGGCGCCGAACGAGCAGGCGTGGCTCGAGATGCTGTCGGTCTTCGACATCATCACGCCGCATGCCGCCGAGCGCATGTTCGGTCCAGGCAACTGGGCGTTCCGTCTGTACTCGATAACGGAGCGCTGCCCCTTCCTGGTGGCTGGGCAGGACGGCACCTACCGGCTCCATGGGCTTGTGCGCGAGACGGTGCTCAACCGGCTCCGACGGAGGCCAGATGAACGGTGTACCCACGCCTGGACGGTCGCGCGCGAGCTGGCCGAGGAAGCCTCCGACCCGGTTGGTGTGGTCCGCGCGTGCCAGGAGTTAGGCCAGATCGACGGGGCGGTCGAGCTCGTCCGCCGTGCCGCTGCCGAAGCGGTCCAGACCGGCCGCTGGCCGGCGGTGCTGGTCACGCTGGAGCTGCTGCCCGAGGCGGTCCGCCGCCAGCACCCCGATCTGTCGCTCACCGAAGCGCGCGCGCTGTGGCTCACCGGCCACCCCGAACGAGCCCACGAGGCCGCCGAGGCCGCCCTCCAGTACGGCGGCCGCACCGGCGACGTCTCCGTCCAGATCGCCGCCCTGGTCGAGTTAGCCTTCGTCACCTTCGGCAGCGATATGGCCGCGGCGGAAGATTGGCTGTCTGCGGCGGAGCACCTGTTGCGGCACTCCGACCTACCAGTGGATACGCGGAATCTGCTCGAGGGCAGAGCGCTTGGCGTGCGTGGCATCTGCGCTCAGATTCGCGGCGACATCGGACAGGCGCGCGAGTGTTTCGAAAACGGTGAGCGCTTGCTCCGTCTCCTCGGGCCGTGCCGAGATTTGTCGCTGATCCAGCAGAACTTCGGCACATTCTGTACACGCACGGGCGACTACTCGACCGCTCAGGCCATGCTGGCGTTAGCTGCCGCGCACTGGCGGTTGATGGGCGACCGAAACGGGCTCGCCACCACCCAGACCATCCTCGGTCACCTGCACTTGCGCCTGGGCAATCTGGATGCGGGCGGAGCTGCGCTGAACGACGCCCTGACATCGGCCCGCTCCGTCGGCGCCCAACGTATGGAGGCGTTCGCCACCGCGAGCCTCGGTCACTGGCATCAGACCAACGGCCGGCTCAACGAGGCAATCACCGTCCTCGACGACGGCATCCGCCAGGCCGAGGACATCGTCGAGCGCGAGCTGCTCGCGCAAGTGCTGGTCTGGCGGGCGGAAGTGGCGCTCCTGTGCGGCGACCTGGCGACCGTGCGGAAACTGCTGGCCCGCGCGCAGGCCGAGGCCCAGCGCATCGGTGCTGCTGAGCCGCAGGCTTCGGTGGATTGCGCGCTCGGTCGCATGCATCTGGTCGATGGGGCGGCGGCGCGCGCGGTGCATCATCTCGAGGCAGCCCTGCAACGCCTGGGCGATGCCGCCGGGCAGGACCAGAGGACCGAGACGCTGTACTGGCTCGGCACCGCGTACCTCACACTCGGACGCGCTCAACAGGCGACGGCGTGCCTCGAAGAGGCTGTCACCATTGCTCAGCAGGCTGGATTGCCAGCGGTCATAGCCGGGCCAGCGGCCGAGGATCCGCAGTTACTCCAGCACGGTCGCGAGATCGGCCTGAGCCCCGTCTTTCTGGCCGAAGTTGAGCGCCTCGCGGCGACACGCCGACCCTGGACGGGCGTGCCTTCCACACCTGTTACCGTGCTGATCGCGAATGAATTGCCCCGTATCGAAGCGCAGCTCTTTGGGTCGTTCGTTGTCCATCGCGATGGTCATCTGGTCACGAAAGGTTCACGCAAACTTGACCGTGCACGCGAGCTAGCCGCGCTTCTCATACTGAATCCCAAGGGGCTTTCGGACGACACGATTGCTGAGCGCATGTTTCCTGACATGCCGCGGGAGAGTGCGTTGCATAACCTCCAGATGGCGGCATATTCACTACGCAAAGACCTTGGAAGTAAAGCTGCCGTCCGTTACGGCGCGCGAACTTATCAGCTCAACCCACAGTTGGAGCTGCTCGCGGATGTGCGCGACTTCGACGCGGCGCTGAGTCGCGCACGCGGCGCCGTCGGCGAGAAGCTCATCCAGGCACTCTCAACAGCAGTCGAGCTCTACCGCGGACCGCTGATAGCCGACGCCGCATGGGAGTGGTTGGAACCAGTCAGGCTGGACTATCAGTCGAGGTACGTTTCGGCGGCTCTGCAGCTTTCCGACATCACGGCTGCCTCTGATCTTGCTCGTTCGGACGGTCTCGCCGAGGCGGTTCTGGCGGTGGCCCCCGAAATTGATCTGGCCTACGAGCGCTTGCTGCAGAACGCTCGCCAGCGCCGTGATCTCAACGGTCTGCGGCGCATTGCCAAGCGATACGAGCAGGCCGCGACGCAGTTCGGGTTCGCGGCGAACCCGTACCTCACGGACGAGGGCGGAAGTAGGGCGAGCCGCTAATCAGCGTCTGCCTCCTGCCCGGCAATTGGCCCGACATTGAGCAGGATTGAGTGGCTCTGGCCCTCCTGCTGGATCATGGAAATCAGAGAGCTACGCTTATTGCGGAGTGCTCGTTCTGGTACTTCCGTGGTCTACATCAGTGAGGTGACCCTGTGAAACTCCGTTTGCGGCGTTTTCTTCCCCATCTGTACGCGCTTGGTTTCGCTGCCATGGTATTCATGCATACGGTCCCGACCAGCGGCGTTCCCTACGGCGGTTAGATACACATGCTCGCTGAACATCCAGGCTCCCCGGTTTTGATTGCCGAAAAAGATCTGCGACGGCAGATCGATCGGTCCGTTTCTCGCGCGCTGGTCGACGATGAGTTCGCCCGCTTGCTCCTGACCGATCCCACGCTGGCGCTCGAAGACCGCGGCTGCGCCCCGCAGCAGTACCGCTCGCTGCGAAGCATCCGTGCCACCGACCTGGTCGACTTTGCTCGACAGGCCCAGGCGCTGTTCTGGATCGTCGAGCCCCATGCGTCGGCCGAGGAGGATCAGCGTCAGCTGGCAGCCACGGCCACGCGGTAGATGGTCCGCCAGCACCCAGGGGTATGAGTCATTCCGAGCACTCCCTTCCTCCCGAAGATGCTGGCTGCGTGCTCGTCGTCGACGACAACGCCGAGGTGCGCGAGCTGTTGTGCGTGGCTTTGCACACCGCCGGTTTCGACGTCATCCCGGCCGGCACCCAGCTCGAGCTCCAGCGGCGCCTGGCCGAGGCACAGCCAGACGCGCTCGTCATCAATCTTCAGCGCTCAGAAGCAGACGGGCTCGCCGTGCTCTCGCGCATGCGTGCCCGCCAGGCACTGCACGACGTGCCGATCCTGTTCCTGTCAGGCAGCGACGACGACGAGCTCCGTTGGCGTGCCGTGTCGGCCGGCGCCGACTGGGTCGGCGTGCGGCCGCTGGGCATGCACGTCTTGCGGCAGCAGGTGAAAGAGCTCGTGCGCAACGGGCGGCCGCGGGTCAGGTCTGTCCGACGACCACGTTGGCGAGCTTACCTGGCACGAAAATAAACTTGTGCAGGCTCCCGCCAGCCATGTGCTGCTTGACCCGCGGCAGCGCGAGCACCAGCTCACGCACCTGCGCCTCGTCACGAGCAACGTCCGCGTCCACGACCACCTGATCGCGGACCTTGCCGTTCACCTGAACCACCAGCGTCACCTCGGACTCCGCCAGCACCGCCCGATCGAACGTCGGCCAGCGCTGCTGATGAATGCTGTAGGGCAGCCCCAGCACCTCCGTCCAGAGCTCCTCCGTGACATGAGGAAACACCGGCGCGGCGAGCAGCAGCAGGGTCTGGATAGCCTCGCTCCAGACCTTCGAGCCGGCGCTCGACTGGGTCCGCTTGAGCTCGTTGCGCAGCACCATCAACTTCGAAACCATGGTGTTGAAGCGGAAGCCTTCGATGTCCTGGCCGACGCCTTTGATGGCCGCGTGCACCGCCCGACGCAGCTCCTGGTCAGCGGCGCCGACGACCTGCTCAGGCACCGGCGCGGAGCTCAGGTTCCAGATGTCGCGCAGCAGGTCGCGGATCGCTCCCAGCGCGCTCTCGTTGATCGGCCCGCCCTGATCCCACGGCCCGAGAAACGCCAGCCAGCCGCGCACGGCGTCGGCGCCCGAGCGTATGACGTGCTCATCCGGGTTGACGACGTTGCCGTGGCTCTTGGACATCCGTTTGCCGTCTGGCCCGAGCACCTCGCCCTGGTTGAACAGCCGCTTGAACGGCTCGCTGAAGCTGACCAGCCCCAGGTCGCGCAGCACGCGCGTAAAGAAGCGGCTGTACAGCAGGTGCATCACGGCGTGCTCGGCGCCGCCCATGTACTGGTCGACCGGCAGCCAGTAGTCCAGCTTGTCCCGATCGAACGGCGCGTCCTCCAGCGTGGGCGAGACGTAGCGGAGGAAGTACCACGAGGAATCCATGAAGGTGTCCATCGTGTCGGTCTCGCGTCGCGCCGGTCCGCCGCACACGGGGCAGACCGTGTTCACGAACGTCGGGCTGCTGGCCAGGGGATTGCCCTCAGCTTCGGCCGACGCCTGGAACTCCACGTCTTCGGGCAACAGCACGGGCAGCTGATCCTCGGGCACCGGCACCACACCATCCGTGGGGCAGTACACGATGGGAATCGGTGTGCCCCAGTAGCGCTGCCGCGAGACCAGCCAGTCGCGCATGCGGTAGTTCACACGCCGTCGGCCGACACCGCGCTCTTCGAACCAGTCGGCGATGCGCTCCCACGCTTCCTCGTTGGGCAGGCCGTTGAACTGGCCCGAATTGACCATAACTCCAGGCTCGACGTAGGCCCTGTTGCCTGGCAGCTGGTCAGGGGTGATCTCGTCCGGCGCATCCGGCGGCCGCACCACCACGCGAATGGGCAGCTCGAACTTGCGTGCAAACTCCCAGTCGCGCTCGTCCGATGCCGGCACGGCCATGATTGCGCCTGTCCCGTACTGGGCCAGCACGTAGTCGGCGATCCAGATCGGCAGCCGCTCACCGTTGGCCGGATTGATGGCGAAGCTACCGATCGGCACGCCGGTCTTCTCGCGCTCGGTCGACATGCGCTCGATGTCGGTTTCTCGCCGCGTGCGCTCGATGTACGCCTCGACCTCCGCCTTGCGCTCGGGCACAGTCAGCTGCTCGACCAGCGGATGCTCGGGCGCGAGCACCACGTAGGTCATGCCGAAGACCGTGTCGATGCGCGTCGTGAAGACCGAGATCTTCAGGTCCGGGTGCCCGTCGACGGACAGGTCGAACTCGACGCCCTCGGAGCGACCGATCCAGTTCGTCTGCATCGCCTTGATGCGCTCGGGCCAGTCGATCTGCGAAAAATCGAGCAGGTCGTCCGCGTACTGCGTGATGCGGAAGAACCACTGCTCCAGATCGCGCTTGGAGACCGGCGAGTTGCACCGCCAGCAGCGACCATTGTGGACCTGTTCGTTGGCCAGCACGCCGTGGTTCGGACACCAGTTGACGGGCGCCTCCTGACGGTAAGCCAGGCCAGCCTTGAACAGCTGCAAGAAGAACCACTGGTTCCAGCGGTAGTAGTCTGGCGAGCACGTCGCCAGCTCCTTGGACCAGTCGTACGCTCCGCCCATGGTGCGCCACTGGCGCTCCATGCGGCGGATGTTGTCCATCGTCCAGCCGTACGGATGCCGGCCGCTCTTGATCGCCGCGCCCTCGGCCGGCAGACCGAACGCATCAAAGCCGGGCGGGAACAGGACGTTGAAGCCCTGCATCCGCTTGTGGCGGGCGTGCACGTCGGCGAGCGCAAAGTTCCACCAGTGTCCCAGGTGCAGATCGCCGCTGGTGTACGGGAACATGACCAGGGCATAGTGTTTGGGACGTGATGAGCCCTCTTCCGGTTCGGCTTCGTACAGCCGGTCGGCTTCCCAGCGGGCCTGCCACTTGGGCTCGATCGAGCGATGATCGAAGCTCTGTGGTCGGCCGGGCGCCGGGCGGGGGCCAGGGGTTATTGCGCGCGCCATAATCACGCAATTGTATGGAACGGCGCCTGGTATACGACTCAGATGCGGCGCAGCCAGGCCGCTGCCCGGGCTGCGGCAAGCGGCTCGACCGTTGCTCGTGTCGCCAGGCGCGTCCCGCGCCCGATCAGGCCAGGCCGTTGAACCTGCCGCGCGATGGCGTAGTGCGGTTGCTGCGCGACCGCAAGGGCCGCGGCGGGAAGACCGTGACGCTGATCGCCGGGCTGAGCGGCTCACCCACTGCCCTGGCGGCGCTGGCCTCGGAGCTGAAGCGCCTGTGCGGCACGGGCGGCACGCTGCGCGGCGAGCTGATCGAGATCCAGGGCGATCACCGCGAACGGCTACGCTCGGAGTTGGAGCGGCGCGGCTACACGGTCAAGCTGGCCGGCGGCTGACGGCCAACCCAGCTCACCACAAAGCGGGTCCAGCGCTGGTCGATCGCGCCCTCGCCAGGCGCCACCGTGTGCCCGCTGGCGCGCGAGTAGGCACGCACCTCAGCCTGCGCGTCGGTGGGCCGACCGGCGCCGACCCACGCGTGCAGCAGCTCGTCGACTCTTGCGGCGAGCGACTGGCTGCCCTCGGGCGCAAGCAGCGAGAGCTCACCGTCGCGGATAAAGTCGTCGGCCCAGGCGAGTAGCGCCAGGCCAGGTTCGGCGGAATCCAGGATGCACAGCGTGCCGCGCGCCGCCAGCCGCTCGGGCAACCTGAACAGGTCGGGCACCTGGGCGGCGCCCCACAGCGTGTAGACACCCGGCAGGTGCGCGACCAGCCACAGGTGCAGACCCTCGCGCAGCTCCTCCAGGCTGATCGAGACGCC
This sequence comes from uncultured bacterium, assembly GCA_966426465.1. Taxonomy (GTDB): domain Bacteria; phylum Chloroflexota; class UBA6077; order UBA6077; family CF-72; genus CF-72. The sequence goes on from CBJLVJ010000002.1 coordinate 15,481, forward strand.
AGTCCGTGCAACGTGCAACGGCGCATCGAGCAGGGCGGCGACGGTATCAACGGGCAGAGGCAGCGGCTCATCGGTGCCGCTCAGCACGCGTGTGGCCTGCGCATCCAGGGCAATCCGCGGCGCGCCGGCGCTCAACAGGCCGCGCAGTGGGATGAAACTGCAGTTGCGCATGGAACGGCTGATCAGGTGGTCTGCTTCCCACATGAACGCGACGCAGCGCTGCAAGCTGCGCAGCCCCAGAGGCATGACCAGCCGACCGTGCGGTCGCGCCAGCTGCTCGCGCCAGGCAGGGGCAATGTCGTTGCTGGCAACGGTCAGGATGATGCGGTCGTAGGCCTGCTGCGCGGCGTAGCCCAGGGCGCCGTCAGCCTGCACGACCGTTACCTGCTCATACCCGGCGCTGCGCAGATGTTCGCGCGCGCTGACGACCAGGTCCTCGTCGATGTCGATCGTTGTTACCTGCCCGGTCTCGCCGACCAGGTGGGCCAGGAGCGCGGCGTTATAGCCCGTGCCGGCGCCGATCTCGAGGACGCGGTGACCTGGTCGTACGTCGAGCTGCTCGAGCATCAAGGCGATGACCTCGGGTGCGGACGCGGAGCTGACGCTCACGCCGGCCACACGTTTGGTCACGATCGCATCGCTCGGGCAATACACGTCCGGCAGTGCCACACCTGGCACAAACAGCTCGCGTGGAACGGCCAGGAAGGCGTCGGCGACGCGCGCGGAGTGCAGATGTCCGTCGCGCTTGAGGGTTTCGACCAGAGCGCGGCGGTACGTTCGGCCGTCCTCGCGTGTGCCGTCCATGGGGCAGGCGCCAGATGATCGCATATGCCGCGTGCGTTCCTCTTCCGCGCCTGGCGGGGAAACTGCGGCATGGGTCGTGCGTGAGGGAGCCGATCACGTTCGGAGCCACGCTGAATGTCCGTCCACCATCCCCACCCGCGCCTGCATCCGCCGCTGCTGGACGACGCACAGCAGACGCGCGCAACGAAACTCACGTTGATTTCGGTTTTCCTGGGCATCTTCGGCACGTTTGCCGGCCGGCTGGTCAGGCGTGAGGACCACTTGAACCTCAAACCGTTCGACCTGTTGATGCTCGGCTTGAGCGCGTTTCGAATGGGGCGCATGATCGCCTTCGAGGGTGTCGCGGCGCCGTTGCGCGAGCCCTTCACCGAAACACGCGACGACACCAGCGGCGCTGGCCAGACGGTGGTGGCGAGCGGCCAGGGCATGCGACACGTCGTAGGCGAGCTGATGTCCTGCCCGATTTGCGCCGGCACCTGGGTGGCGGCTGGGCTGGTGTACGGTCTGCACCTGCTACCCGGCCCCACGCGGGTCCTGCTGGCCATCATGAGCACCACCGGCGTGGCCGAGCTGTGCTATTCGACCACCGAGGCGCTCGACTGGAACGCCCGGGCAGCCCGTCGCCGCTGTGGCGGCTAGCGAACCCGCGCGCGGATCCGGTCGACGATGACCTGCTGTTTCGGACTGAGCGGCCTTCCCCGCCGCAGCTGCTGAGCGACCGAGCTCAGGAACTCGCGCTCCCAGTCGGAGCGTGGCTCCAGGCCAGCCAGTTCAGCTGGCGGGCGCTCCACGGCCGGTGCGCTCGGTGCCTGGCCGAGCGCCTCGATGCGTCCGTTGAGCGCGCCGAGCTTGGACAGCTGGTCGGCCAGCTCGTTGAGCGGATCACCAGCGTGACCCCGCACCCAGTGCACGCTGACCTGAAGGCGCTTCGCCTGCAAGGTGCTGAAAATCAGCTCCCAGATATCGGTGTTGGCCTTCACCTTGTAGACCCGCTGGAAAAGGCGGACCGTCAGCTCTGAATCCGAGTGCAGCTCGAGCTCGGAGGCTGGCGGCACCCACTCCAGCGCAGCCAGGAGCCCCAGCGCTTCAGCCCGATTGTTCGACGTTGACGAGAGATGGCCGAACAGGTACCACGGCGGAGCCTCGTCCGGTGGGAACACAGCAGCCGCCCAGCCGCCTGGCCCTTCGGGATTGCCGAAGCAGGCGCCGTCGGTATACGCCACGTACCTGGCGGGGTCCGTCGGCGGTATCAGGTCCGACCGCAGCTCGGCCAGTCGGGCTCGGAACTCGTCGAGGTCGCGGACGCCGTAGGCCACTCAACTCAGACCAAGCGCGCGGCGCGCGTTCAGAAGCAGAATCTTGTCGTGTACGGCCGGGCGAAAGCCGGCCTCCTCGAAATCGGCCAGCCAGCGCTCGGGCGGAATGAACGGGTAGTCGCTGCCAAACAACATCTGATCCTGAAGCAACGTGTTGGCAAACTGCACGTACTGCGGCGGAATGTATTTGGGCGAGTAGCCGCTCAGGTCGAGAAAGACATTGCTCTTGTGGCGGGCCACAGCCAGGCCTTCGTCCGCCCAGGGCCAGGAAGGGTGCGCGGCGATGATGGTCAGGTTCGGAAAATCGGCCGCGAGGTGGTCGAGGTAGATCGGCCGCGTGTAATCCAGG
>CBJLVJ010000003.1:0-17408 GCA_966426465.1 uncultured bacterium
CCACCGACGACAACGTCTGGTTGGTGGTCCTGCGCGGAGCGGGCCGCGCGTTTTGCTCGGGGATCGATCGCACGGCCCTGGCGCGGGGTGAGATCGGCGCGGACTTCTACCGTGCCATTGCCCGCGCGACAAACTGGTTCGAGGACATGCCGAAGTTGACGATTGCCGTCATGCACGGCTGGTCAATTGGCGGCGGACTGCAGCTTGCGTCCGCGTGCGATCTACGTCTGGCGGCCGACGACGCCATCCTGGAATTCGGCGCCACACGCCACGGCCTGGTACCGGATGCGACCATTCTGCGCATCGCGCGGATCATCGGCATGGGACGCGCCAAGCAGCTGGCTTTGCTCAACGAGCGCATTTCGCCTGCGCAGGCGCTGGAGTGGGGGCTGCTCAACTGGGTTGTGCCTGCCGACCGGCTGCAGGCCCGGCTGGAAGAGCTCCTCGAGAGCGGGTTTCACGCGTCTCGCACGGCGGTTGCCGAGTCCAAGCGGCTGCTGCAGCAGTCGTTTCATCGCGATCCGCGGAGCATGGTGGACGAGCTGGTGGCGGCCGAGATGGCCTGCTACGCGTCGTGGGAGCTACAGGTGGCGAACCAGGCGTGGAGCCGCCGCGAGGCGGATGTGCGTTTCTTTCCGCCTCCGGCGGCGGCGCCCGTCTAGTTCGCGCCATTCAGTGAAGCCGCCGCTGCAGCGCTAGTCGGTGAAGCCGCTGCGCTCCGCTTCGGCGATTGCCGCCTGCAGCTGGGCGATCAGCGCTTTACCTGAGGCGATGTCCAGCTCCACCGCCACACGCGCGCCCGCGCCCATGGGCGGGTTGACAAAGTCGAGCAGCAGCGCGTGCTCCAACTGCGAGTGCGTGGCGTGGTCGTAGCCAACATTTGCCTGGCTGATGGGAAACCAGCCCGAGGCGCCCTTGCCGCTGCCTGTCACCGCCGTGCGCATCGAAATTTGCGTGCACATCTACCGAGTGTCCCTCCTTCGCTGCCTTCAGCTGTACGCCCGTCAGGCTCCCCAGCGGGGTCCCCTCCGGGGCATCAGCTCTTGAGGTGTTTTTGGAAAAAGGCGAAGACTTTGGCCCAACCATCCATCGCCTGTTGCGGGCGATAGGCGGGTCGGTCGTAATAGAAGAAGCCGTGGCCGGCGCCGTCGTAGCGGTGGAACTCGTAGTCCTTGCCGTGCTCCTTCAGCTCTTGCTCGTGCTTGTCCACGTCAGCCGGGGAGGGTCGCTGGTCCTCGTTGCCAAACAGGCCGAGCAGCGGCGCCTGGAGGTCTTTCGTGTAGTCCACGGGTGCGACTGGCTGTTTTGGCGTCAGCTGCTCCTTCGGGGCCACCACTCCGCCACCCCACAGATCGACCACGGCGTTGAAGCCCGGCGTGCGCGAAGCAACCAGCAGGGCGTGGCGGCCGCCGGAGCAGGTGCCAATGATGCCGACTCTACCGTTGCTGTTCGGCTGTGACTTGAGCCACTGCATGGCGGAGGCGGCATCGCCTACCACCTGATCGTCGGGCACGCCGCCGTCGGCGCGAACCCTGGCGGCGATGTCGTCGGGTGAGCCGTGGCCGACGCGGCAGTAGAGGTCCGGGCAGAAGGCCACGTAGCCATGATTCGCCAGGCGGCGCGTGAACTCCTGGTACAACTCGTCCCAGCCAGGCATGTGCATCATGACCACGACGCCTGGGAACGGTCCGTTGCCTTCAGGCCGGGCGACATACGCGTGAATCTGGTCGCCGTTGGCGCCGGCGTACGTCGTGCCACCCGCGGAGAGTGCCGGGGGAGCGTCCGTGGTGAACGAGTTCCACATGTTGGAAGCCCTTTCGAAGCGCTCGGTTGAGTGTCGGCCGGCTGGCCGCGAAAACCGATGCTACCCGTTCCGCCCGGCGACGGGCGGCCCGCGCGTTTCCCCGGAGGGGACCAGACAGGAGCAGGCTTCCCCGGAGGGGACCCAACCTGGAGAGGGGAGGGAGCGAGCGAAGCGAAGCGGGCGAGCGCGGCGCAGCCGACCCTGCAGGTCAGTTGACGGACATCTAATTAGATGGTAGTCTAACGAGCATGAGTGAACACCAGCTCCGCCACGTGTTGCGCTTTTTCAAATCCTTGGCCGATGCCAGTCGCCTGCGTATGCTCGGCATCCTCGCCACCGGCGAACGCAGCGTCGATGAGCTCGCCGCGCTGCTGGACTTGCGCCCACCCACCGTTTCCCACCACCTGGCCATCCTGCGCGAGCTGGGTCTCGTCTCCATGCGCGCCGACGGTAACGTGCATTTCTATCGCCTCGACGAGCACGCGCTCCGCGCGCTCAGTCGCGACGTGCTCAGCCCGGAGTGCGTCGCGTCCTTCGCCGACGACGTCGAAGCGGAGGCCTGGGAACGCAAAGTTCTGCGCGACTTCTTCGACGGCGAGCGGCTGAAGGAGATTCCGGCGAGTCGCAAAAAGCGCGCGGTGATCCTCAAGCGACTGGCGCACGAGTTTCGACCTGGCATGCGCTACCGCGAAACTGAGGTCAACGAGGTGCTCAAACGCCACCACGCCGACCCGGCCACCCTCCGCCGCGAGCTGGTCGGCGCAGGCCTCCTCGAGCGCACCCAGAGCGTCTACTGGCGGCCGGAGCCCCAACCGGCTAGCAGCTAGGGTTCGATCTGGGTCGTGCGTGAGTCCTTTGTCTGGATGGTGATGTGGCTCATAGGCGTCGCGCCGGGGGCACCGTGCCAGTGGCTTTCGCCCGCCGGGATCAGCACGACGTCACCTGTCGTGACCGTGCGCTCTTCCTCATTGGTCGCCACCACGCCCGTCCCCTCGGTCACCACCAGGATCTGATCGGAGGTGTGTCGGTGAAACTTGTTGCGCGACCCTGCGCTGAAGTTGACGACGCTGAAGTTGAAGCTCTCCGATTCCGAGGGATCGACGATGAGCTGGCGGAACACCTGACCGCCGGTAAACAGCGGGCTCTGCGCCTCCTCCCTGGGGAGATCGCTGATTCGGACAACCTTCATGTGTCTACAGAAGTGCGGTCGGCGGAGGACATCCCCGCCGACCGTCCCGTTCCTACTTGAGCCTAGTCGTTTCGCTGAATGTTGGTGATGTCGGTGGCGCCCGCTGCCTCTGCCTGACGAATGGCCTCGGCCATGGAGTTGGCCGAGAAAATGCGTGTCGCTACGAAGCTGACGCGGAAACTGCGCACACCGCCGACGACGGCGGCCCCGCGAGCGGTGCCAGCAGCTCATCGCGTTCGTCGACCGTTGCCCGTGGGAACGGCAAGGGCGCGCGTACCTCTGCCCGCGCGACCCGTTCCGGTTGTCGCGCCACCCTGCGCGCGGGCCTGACCTGCCCGACTTCCAGCGCCACGCCGCCGACCATTACCGGAGGGCGTCGTCCGCGCCGCCGTTGCACCTGCCGCGGCTGCGCCAGCCGCCCGGCGACCACCCCGCGTCCCGGTTCCGCGTGTGGCCGTGGTTCCCGCGCCGCCGCCCGTGGCAGCCGTGGCGGGACGCCCCCGACCGCGTCCGCGGCCGGTCGTTGCGCCAGCACCCGCACCAGCAGTGGCTGCGCCAGCAGCACCAGCACCCGCACCAGCACCAGCACCGGCACCGCCGCCACCACCACCGCCTGCGGTCGACGTGGCCGTGCGTCCCCGGAGCGAGGCTCCGTGTCGCTGCGCGACGCGATAGACCGACGATTCCCCAATGCCAAACCGCTTGCTGATCTCCGAGACCGGTGTGTCAGTCTCGGAGTACAGGCGAGTAACCTCCCGCTCCTGGTCCTCGCTCAGCTTGCGGCGAGTGCCAGCGGCGCCTTCACCCTGCCCGCCGCGGGACGCCTGGCCGTCCCCGGACTCCGATGCCTTGGAACGCGACGTATCCGTCTCCATGACCCTCTCCTGTCCTCCGTCACCCGAAACCCACAGTACGGACGCACATGGCGGCTGACTGGTTACTCCGGACGATAACACATACAACTACAAATGTCTGGACCCATGTCAAGATTCTCTTTTCAGCATCTGGCAGGTTGCTACCGGAGGCTCGCACTCGGATGCAGCTCTGGTCGATAACCGGCGCGCAGCACAGCCACAACCGACGGGGGTGTCAGCACGACGACCATCCCCGCCGCTGGCAGCGCCCGGCTACCGACGTAGCCATCCCAGGACCATGCGTGCAGTTTTCCCGCGTGGAGCAGCCAGGCCATGCCTTCCAGCGCGACCAGAGTCCCATCGGGTAGTCGATCGATTTCCTCCTGGAACGTTCGCTTGCGCCACGGACCGAGCCGTCGCTCGACGTGGAGGACTGCATCCATCGCCGCCGCGGAGGCAGGCAGGCCAGCGTGCGTACTCCGCCAGGCAGCCTGGAACTGCAGATAATCCGCATGACGGCACTCGGCGCAAGGCCGGTGACCGTCCGCCAGCGCGCTGGCCTCGTCCAGAAAGAACAGCTCGGTGTAGCTGCCGGGTGTCATCACCGCGCGGTGGCGACCGCGAAAGTGCAGCCGGCAGGCGATCCAGCGGCGTACCTGCCAGTCGCGCACAATCCGTCGCTCGTGATCGTGCAGAACGCCACGATTGCCCAGCAGTGTGCCGCGGGCTGCCACCGCCACGATTTCGCCAGACGGCGTGACCCGGTTAGTCAGTGGCATCCGCTACCACGTCCCGCTGACTACTTCACCGCTTCCACGAGCGCGTTGGTGAAGGTCTTCGACAGGTCTACCTTCGACCAGTCTGTCTGGGTATCGGCCGCCTTGAGGGTTTCCAGCACGTTGGTCGGGCCGTCAGCCGGCATCTTGCCATCGGCGCTGAACATTTTGAGGTTCGCGCCAAGGACCTTTGCGAACGACGCCTGGTCACCATCCGGATAAAACAGCTGGGCCGGCAGCCTGGCGGCGATGTCCTCGGCGCTGTGCGTCTGGATGTACTTCAAAGTATTCACGGCGACGCGCGCCAGAGCCTGCGCGGTGCGCGGGTTTTGCTGCACGAAGTCGGCCGGCGCATAGAAGCCACCTGCAGGCCAGGCGCCGCCGAAAACGTCCCGTGTTCCCTGCTCGGTGCGTGTGTCGTACAGCACGCTCCCATCGCCGTTCCTCTCGATCGTCGAGGCTGCCGGTTCGACCGTCACCAGCGCGTCGACCACCCCATTCTTCAGCGCGGTGACGGCCGGCCCGCCGCTTCCCACGGCGACGGTCTGTGCCGCCGCTGGATCCATGCCGTTCTTCTTGAACAGGAACTTCACCATTTCCTCGGTGGACGAGCCAGCCGAGGTGATGCCAATCTTCAGATTGGCCAGGTCCTTGATAGTCCTGGCCTCCGGGTGGGCTTTACCCGCGAACATCACCAGGCCCGGGTAGAGATCGCACGTGGCAATCATCTCGATGAACTTGCCCTGGGTCTGGGTGCGAAGCGTGTGCTCGTAGAAGCCCATCGTCGCGTCGGTCGATCCGCCGATCATCGCCGTCAGCGCATCCGCGCCGCCTTTCAGGTCCTGGATGTCGACTGACAGGCCCTCTTGCTTGAAGTAGCCCAGCTGGTCGGCAAGCGTCAGCGGCATGTAAATGATCTGACCCTGGCCGCCAACACCAATCTTCAAGCTGCTTTTTTCTGGTGCGCTCGCCGAGCCCGTCGCTCCACTCGCGGCTGGAGCCGTGGGTGACGGGGGCGAGCTTGTGGCTGCGCCACTGCACGCGGCAGCCAGTAGCACGCTGAACGCCAGGACCATCGATCTGTACACGTCTTCTTCCTCCTCACGCGGTAAGCAGCTCGCCCGCGGCTTGCGGCTTCCACCGCACCAGGCGCCGCTCGAGCTGTGTGACCAACACTTCTACCACCACGACGACCACGCACAGCACCAGCATGCCCGTCCAGACCCCGGTCGCATCGAGGTTGCCCTCCGACTGGGCGATCACGTGTCCCAATCCGCGCGCGGCCCCCAGGTACTCGCCGACAACCGCGCCGACCATCGCGAAACCCACCGACGTGTGCAGGCTGGTCAGGATCCAGGTCAGTGCCGACGGCAGGAGCACGTGCCAGGCCATCTGCCGCTCGTTGGCGCCGAGCATGCGCACGTTGTTGAACACGTTGCGATCGACCTCACGCACGCCCTGGTAGGCATTGAAGAACACGATGAAGAACACCAGCGAAAAGCCGAGTGCGATCTTCGAGTTCTCGTCCAGGCCGAACAGGAGAAAGAAGATCGGAGCGAAGACCAGCCGCGGCAACGCATTCAGCACCTGGATGAACGGGTTCAGCACGCGCGACCAGAGCTCCGAGCGCGCCAGCACGAAGCCGACCAGCACGCCCGCCAGTGCCCCCAGCACGAAGCTCATGAATGCCTCGTAGAGCGTGATGAAGACGTTGTTCAAGATGATGCCGCTCTGAAGCCATTCGCCCAGACGACCAACGATGCGCGACGGACGCGACCAGATGAATGGGTCGACCAGAAATCGGTTCGGTCCCGTCGGCGTGTTTGTGCCCACCTCCCAAACGAGGATCACGGCCAGCAGAATCGTGAGTTGAAGAGCGACGACGACCAGTCGCCTGCTCCCGCTAGCGCGCATCGGTGCACCACCTCACGCGCGTTGCCGTCCATAACTTGCCATGACCTCCTCGCGCAGGCCACTCCACACACGCTCGTAGATGGAGCTGAAGCCTGGCATGAATCGCGCCTCGACCACGTTGCGCGGACGGGGCAGGTCCACCGTGTGGTCAGCCTTGAGGTGCGAGCGCGGGCCAGCCGTCAGCAGCAAGACTCGGTCAGACAGCGCAATCGCCTCCTCCAGGTCGTGCGTCACGAACAACACGGTCGCGCGTTGCTCCTGCCACAGCCCGAGCAGCTCCTGTTCCATGAGCGCACGGGTTTGCACGTCGAGGGCGCTGAACGGCTCGTCCATCAGCAAGATGGGTGGACGGTTCACCAGCACCTGCGCCATAGCCACGCGCTTGCGTTGCCCGCCTGACAGCTGATGGGGATAGCGGTCCTCGAAACCTGCCAGACCCACGCGCGCCAACCACTGGCCAGCCAGGTTGCGCGCCTCCGCTTTCGGCATACCGCGCAAGAGGGGTCCGAGAAGAACGTTGTCCAGTGCCGATTTCCAGGGCAGCAGTGCGTCCATCTGGAACATGTAGCCACAGTCTCGATTGACCGTCGTGACTGGCCGTCCGCCGGTGCGTACGGTGCCGCCGGCGGGCGCGAGCAAGCCCGCAACCAGGTTCAGCAGCGACGATTTGCCGCAGCCGGTGGGACCGACCACGGCGACAAACTGGCCGTCGGGAACTTCGAAGGTGACGTCCTCTACGGCGGTAAACCCGCCATAGAGGACCGTCACACCTTGCAGCTCGAGCACGACGGCTCGATGCGTCAGTCCTGCCGAGCGATCTCCAGCACGTCCGTGGCGCCGAGTGTCGCCACCTGACGTAGCGCATCGCGCACGTCGACGGCCTGGACCAGACGCTGAACACGGTACTCCACCAGAAACTGCCGAAGATCGCGCGGCGTCCGACGCGTTCTGGGGCGAGTCGCGCGTGGGGCCTTCGGCCTGACACTCGGGAGCGCGGGTGCGGTCGGCTCCGCTTCCGCGGCGGGCGCTATGACTGGTTCCGTACCGTTGACCTGTTCGCTATTGACGCCATCGACGCCATCGACGCCGTTGACGACGGTCTCCAGGACGAGCGACGCCACGGGCGCCTCCACTGCCGTGACGACCGGTTCGGGTAGCTGTACGGGGGCGAGTTCTACGACCGGCGCGCAGAAATCGCATTGGCGCGCCAGCGCTGCGCTCTTCTCGAGCGCCACGCGTCTGGTACGCTGGGCGGAGGTTTCACCTTTGATTTTGGGCAGCGACACGAGCGCTGCGTGGCCGCACTGGTACTCCAGGCGTGCGGGGATAGCGGAGGACATCATTGTCGGCGCCCTAATACTACCGGGTGCACGGCGAAACTGTCGCCCCCTTTTCAGCGCGTTTCATGCTCGACGCGTTCTCTGCGAGACATTGTACTGGTGCGAGACGACTCCGCCCGCTCCACGGCCGAGCCCGCCAGGGCTGGGGGAACACGTACCATGACCCCGACACTGATGCTCGACCTGGTCACGCTGGGCGAAACCATGGTCCTGCTGCTTGCCGAACAGGCGGGTCCAATGCGCGAGGCGAGCACGTTTCGCCGCCACATCGCTGGAGCGGAGTGCAACGTCGCCGTCGGCCTGGCTCGTCTGGGCCATTCCGCTGGCTGGATCAGCCGCGTGGGCGACGACGAATTCGGCCGTGCAGTCGTCTTTCGGATCCGCGGGGAGGGCGTCGATACCTCGCATGTGCTCAGCGATCCGGACGCGCCAACCGGCGTGGTGATCCGCGAGCGCCGCGAGGTCGGCCCGATCGACCAGGTGTACTACCGCCGCGGCTCGGCGGCGAGTCGCCTGTCACCCGCCGACCTGGATGCCGCTTATATCGGCGCCGCCACGTTCCTGCACCTGACGGGCATCACTCCAGCCCTCTCAGAGTCTTGCAAGCAGGCGGTCTTCGACGCCGCGGAGATCGCCCGGGCCGCGGGCGTGCGCGTGTCACTGGACCCGAATTACCGCTCCAAGCTGTGGAACGCTGAGGACTTTCGGCGGGTGGTGCGCGACCTGGCGGCGCGCTGCGACATCCTCCTGCCCGGCAGCGAGGAGGCGGAGCTCCTGACCGGCGAGTCCGATCCAGAGCTGGCGGCGCGCGACCTTCAGCAACTGGGGCCGTCGCTGGTGGTGCTCAAGCGTGGTGCTCACGGCGCGCTGGCGGTCACCCGCGATCAGTTGATACAGGCGCCCGCGGTGCCACTCGAGCGCATCGTCGATCCGGTCGGCGCCGGCGACGCGTTCGCGGCCGGGTTGCTGTCGGGCATGCTGCGCGGGCTGGACACCGCCAACGCGCTGCGCCTGGCCAATCGCTGCGGAGCCCTGGCCATGTGCGCTCCAGGCGACATGGAGTCGCTGCCGCGCCGCGCGGAGGTCGAAGAACAGGGCGTCGGCGACATCCGCCGCTGATGCTCGTGCGCCACAGGTTCGTGTGCGATCCTGTACTGAGCGCAACGGCGTGGGGAGGTACGCAATGAGCACGGTCGAGGCCGACGCGACGACGCCTGAAAGGATCGTGAGCGGCCGTCGTTCGGCCAGCAGCCGCATCCGCGTGTCGGGCACGACGCTCGAGCGCCTCTTGTCGATCCTGTCACCGCTGATGCTGCTCGGCTTGTGGGAGTTGCTCGCCCAGCTGCGCGTGATCGATACGCGTTTTTTCCCAGCCCCGAGCAGCATCTTTGGCGTGCTGTGGGACATGATGCGACCGTCGCCCCAGTTTCCGACGGGCGAGCTGTGGTTTCACCTGGGCATCAGTCTCCAGCGCATCGTCATCGGCTTTCTGATCGGCGCGCTACCGGGCATCGTCGTCGGCCTGGCCATGGGGCTTTTCAGCCCCATCCGCGCCGTGATCCAGCCGCTGATCGACGCCACCTTTCCCATTCCCAAGATCGCCATCCTCCCGCTGTTCATCATGATTTTCGGCATCGGTGAGGAGAGCAAGTACGCCATCATCGCCACGGCGGTCATTTATCTGGTCCTGATCAACACCGTGGCGGGCGTGCGCAACATAGACAGGATCTACCTCGACGTCGGGAAGAACTTCCACGCCAGTCGTCTGATGATGTTTACCGACATTGCATTTCCGGGCGCGCTGCCGCTCATCGTGGCTGGCGTCAAGCTCGGCATGGGTGTGGCCCTGCTGGTGATCGTCTCAGCCGAGTTCGTCGGCGCCAGGAGCGGTCTCGGCTACCTGATCTGGACCAGTTGGCAGGTCTTCCAGGTGGAGAAGATGTACGTCGGCCTGATGGTCATCGCCGTGGTGGGCTTCGCCAGCGCCATCCTGCTGACCTGGGTGGAGCGCGTCCTCGTGCCCTGGAAACACCTCTGAGCGGTGATCCCACGGTTCAGTCCCCTTCTGGCGGAGCATGCGCCACTGCCGCGTATCGCTGCGTCGCCGGCGTATCGCTGGCTGGTGGTCGGGACGGTCTGCCTGGGCGCGTTCATGGGCCAGCTGGATGCCAGCATTGCCGGCCTGGTACTGCCCACGTTGCAGCAGGTTTTCGCGGCGCCTATCGCCAGCGTGGAGTGGGTCGCCATCGCCTATCTCCTGACACTCGCCGCGCTGGTTGTGCCGCTGGGCCGCCTTGCGGATCTGCTCGGCCGCAAGATGTTGTATGCGTGGGGCTTCGTCGTGTTTATCGTCGGCTCCGGGCTGTGCGGACTGGCGCCCAGCCTGTCGTGGCTGATTGCCTTTCGCGTGTTGCAAGCGGTGGGCGCTGCGATGCTGCAGGCCAACAGCGTGGCCATCATCACCGCCGCCGTACCACGCCGCGCGCTTGGCCGCGCCATCGGCGTGCAGGGCGCTGCGCAGGCGGTGGGACTGTCGGTCGGACCCTCCGTGGGCGGTCTGCTGATCGATTCATTCGGCTGGCAGTGGGTGTTCTTCATCGCCGTACCGGTCGGCCTGGTTGGTACGGTCCTGGCCTGGCTGGTCCTGCCGTGCACGACGCGCGAGGCGGTCGCGCAGGTGGTGGACGAACCCGAGCGGTTTGACTGGATTGGCGCGGCGCTGCTCGGGCCGGCCGTGGCGGCGATGCTGCTCGCGCTCACATTCGGCAACACCTGGGGCTGGACGAGTCCGCCGCTGCTCATCACCCTTGGCGCTGGACTGGGCTGCATGACGGCGTTCTGGATTGCCGAGCACCACTCAGCGTCGCCACTCATCGACCCGGGCTTGCTGCACATCCGCTCGTTCAGCCTCGGTCTGCTGGCCGGCCTGCTCTCCTATGCCGTCTTATTCGGCAGCCTGTTTGTCATGCCGTTCTACCTCGAGCGGATTCTCGGCCAGACCGCCGCCCAGACGGGGCTCTTGCTCACGCCCATTCCGATTGCGCTGGGACTGCTCGCGCCAATCGCCGGCACCCTGACGGACCGTGTCGGCCCAACTCCACCAACGGTGGCGGGCATGGCCAGCGCGGCGGTGGCACTGGCGGCACTGGGAGCCGTACAGGACCTGACGCTCCAGGCTACGTTGGGATTGCTGGCACTGCTCGGCATCGGTCTGGGGCTGTTCACGCCACCCAACAACGCGGCGGTCATGGGCAGCGCTCCAGCTAACCGGCTGGGGGTCGCCGGAGGTGTGCTGAATATGGTCCGCAGTCTGGGCACCAGTCTGGGTGTGGCGGCGACCGGAGCGGTGCTGGCGAGTCGCTTGTCAGTGCGGGTCGGCACGCAGGCCGCGCACACGCTCCAGGCGCCACCCGCCACACTGCTGCCGGCGTTTCACGAAACGCTGCTGTTTCTCGCCGGCGTGGCCGTTATGGCTGGGCTACTGTCCACCGCTCGGGTGCACGCGGAGTAGCCGATGGCCGTCGTCACTTTTTCGCGCGAGGCACACAGTGGCACCCAGGATCTTGCCCGACAGGTTGCGCGGCGGCTTGGCTACCGCTACATCGGTCGCGACGAGCTGACCCAGGCCGTTACTGCGCGAAGCGGCGTGGAGCGTGTGCCGCAGACGGTGGAGAGTGAAGGCCGCGCACTGTCCATCTGGGAGCAGCTGGGTGAGCAGCTCACCGGGGACCGCGAGGCGTACATCGCCGCGCTGAAAGCGATCGTGACGGATCTGGCGTTGGCCGACAACGTGGTGATCGTGGGGCACGGCGCGGGGCAGTTCCTGCGCGAGATGCGTAGCGTGGTCCGCGTGTTCGTGGTCGCGCCCATGCCGGATCGCATCGCGCGTCTGCTGGCTGAGGGTGTGGAGGGTATCGACGATGCGGAGCGTGCGCGCCGTCTCATCGAACAGCAGGACCGCGAGTCGGCGGCCTACTTGCGCTACCTGTTCGGCATCGACTGGCGGGATGCGCACGAGTGGGATCTGGTGATCAACACCGGCCGGGCGAGTGCCGCTGCTGCGCTCGAGATGGTCGTGCAGTACACGCAGAGCTTGATTCGCGATCAGGCCGAACATGCCGACCTGATGCGTCTGGAGCTCGTCGGCCGCATAGAGCAGCGGTTGCTGGCCGATCGGGAGCTGGCCGTCGACAAATTGCGCGTGCGCGTCGACGGCGAGCGAATCGTGCTCGAGGGTGAGGCTCTGACCCAGACCGACCGCCAGCGCGCTGAATCCACCGCACGCTCCCTCGCACTCGAAGCCCGTCTGGACAACCGCATCGTCGTTCGTCCGCCAACCTCGGCCTGAGCGCGCGCCTCGCTACCCTATCGTCATGGACCTTGGACTCCGAGACCGCGTGGCCATCGTGACGGGCTCCTCACGCGGGCTGGGCAAAGCCGCGGCGTCGGCGCTCGCGCAAGAAGGTGCGCGGGTGATCCTGAATGGGCGCACCGAAGCCACCCTCCAGGCCACCACCGACGAGCTTCGCTCGCGCGGCGGGACGGTCGCGCCGGTTGTCGCCGACGTGACCACCGAAGCCGGTTGTCAGCGCCTGGTGGACGAAGCGATCCGCGCGTTCGGCCGGGTCGACATCCTGGTCAACAACGCCGGCGGCGGCTCTCGCGCCAGCCTCAGCTCGCCAGACTCCGACTGGAGCGCGGCGGTCGATTGGATGTTGTGGCCGTCGTTGCGTCTGAGCCGCATGGTGGCGCCCGGCATGCGCGAGCGACGCTCGGGTGTGATCGTCATGATCAGCTCCATCTACGGTCGCGAGATGGGCGGCTCCGGGAGCTATCAGGTCGCCAAATCGGCCCAGCTCAGCCTGGCCAAAGCGCTCGCGCGCGAGCTTGCGCCGGACAACGTCCGCGTGCTCACCGTGGCGCCCGGCTCGATCCTGTTTGCCGGCGGGAGCTGGTGGCGGCGGCAGCAGGAGGATCCGGAGGCGATGGCTCGTTTCGTCGCCCAGGACATGCCGCTGGGTCGTTTCGGGCGTGCCGAGGAGGTCGGTGACGTGGTCGCGTTTCTGTGCTCCGAGCGCGCCAGCCTGGTCACCGGCGCGTGCATCCCTGTCGACGGTTGCCAGGGCCGCACATTGATCTAGCCAGGGATTCGGGTATTACGATGCTGACGAGGTACGTATGACCGGCACGCTCAGCGCACAGAATGCGGTCGGCGCGGACATCACCGCGGCGGCCATCACCAGTTTTGACAGCTGCCCGGACCCGCGCCTGCGGCAGATCATGCAAGCGCTCGTGCGCCACCTGCACGCGTTCGCGACCGAAGTGCAGCTGTCAGAAGACGAGTGGACCAGGGCCATCCAGATCCTGACCGACACGGGCCACATCACGGATGAGCGACGCCAGGAGTTCATCCTGTGGTCCGACGTGCTCGGCGTGTCGATGCTGGTCGACGCGCTGGCGCATCCGAGCGCGAACGGTGCCACGGCATCGACCGTGCTGGGACCATTCTGGACGCCCAATGCGCCCCGGCGTGGCTACGGCGAAAGCATCGCCGAGGGTGGCGACGGAACGCCGGCGCTGGTCCGCGGTCGGGTGCTGGACGAGGACGGTCGGCCAATCGCTGGCGCGGAGCTGGACATCTGGCAGAACGGCGAAAACGGACTGTACACCGTGCAGGACGACGAGGCGCCAGAAGCGCACCTGCGCGGCCGCTTCACCAGCCGCGAGGACGGAAGCTACGCGTTCGTCGGGGTGCGGCCAGTGCCGTACACCGTTCCGCACGATGGGCCGGTCGGGCGCATGCTCGAGGTCACACGCCGCCATCCATGGCGGCCGGCCCACATCCACATGATCGTGACCGCGCCAGGCTTCCAGCGGCTGCAGACGCACATTTTCGATGCTGATAGCGCCTATCTCGACTCGGACGCCGTGTTCGCCGTTAAGCAGTCGCTGATTCGCCGCTTCGAGCCGCGCGCGGCGGGTGACGCCGACACGCCCGCCAGCGTGAGTGGCCCGTGGTGCCTGGTCGAAAACGACATCGTCCTCGCCCGAGCGGACGAATAACTAGTCGGGGATGCCAGCCACCCCGAGCGCGGCGGGTAGCAGCGTGCCGAAGAAGTAGCCAGCGATACCCGCGACGGCGCCGAGCGCGAAGATCTCCAGGCCACTGGTGAACCAGTTGCGACGCGTCCAGCGACTCTTCAGCGCACCCATGCCAAACAGCACCAGCGCGGCCAGGCCAACAGACACGTACAGCGCCAGTTGGATGGGCAAGAACACGTAGGGCAGGATCGGCACGAGCGCCGCCAGGCCGAAGCTGGCGCCCATCACCAGCGCCCCTCGCAAGGCGTCGTCGTCGCCTTCAACCGTCAGCCCGAGCTCCTTCTCGACCATGGTCTTGAGCAGGGCCCGCTTGCTGGTGGCCAGCTCGCGTGCAACGCGCGCCGCCGCGTCGGGCGCCAGGCCTTCCTCCTGCAGCATGAACGCGACTTCGGCTTCAGCCTCGCCGGGTCGTTCCTCGACTTCCACGGCTTCGGTCGCGATCTGCGCCTCGAAGATCTCGCGCTGACTCTTGCTGGACATGTACTCGCCGGCGGCCATGCTGAAGACGCCGGCCAGCGTCGCGGCCAGCCCAGCCACCAGAACCGGGTACGTCTGGCCGGTCGCGCCGCCGACCGTGCTGACCACCGCCAGCACGCTGGTCAGCCCGTCTTGCGCACCGAAGACGGCTTCGCGGATCTCGCTGAGGACGCTGGCTTCGCGGCGCTCGCGCGCGAGGTGCTCCGCGAGCCACGCGGAATCGAAGTCCGCGGCGCTGGCCGCGGCACGCTCGCTCGAGGTTGTCACGGTCACGCTTCCTGCTCGGTATTGAGCGCCAGCACGGAGCCGGCCCGAGCGCGTGGACGTCGCCCTCGCGCACGGGCTGGACGCAACGGCGTGATAGGTCGCAACACCGTCGGCTGCTCGTCCGCTTGTACCTCAGCATCCGTGCCGCTGTCCGACGAGCTATCGCCCGCCTGGCGTCGATAGACCTCCTCCTCGAAACGGGTCAGGAGGTTCTGGCAGCGTTCGAGCCACATCTCGACGTCGTGGCGCCGATCAGCTTTGAACCAGTCCCGTTCGCTGACGCGCTCGAACCAGCGGCGAATCTTTTCCAGATCCTGTTCGATCTCTTCGGCTTCCTCGAACGTGTAGTTCTCCCGGAAGTGCTCGAACTCGATCTCCTTGACGAACTTGGTCTCACATTCCTCGATGATCTCGGCGTACTCGTTCGCCCGCTGGACGCGGAATGCCTCGATGATGCGCGCTTCATCCTCGGGCTTCAGGCGCGGAACCTCGAGCAGGAACGTCTCGCCGCCGAGCGCTGGAATTTTGTCGGCGACCTGCTGGACCTCGTCCGTGAGGGACGGAATGTCTGGGAAGATGCACGCGCACTGCTGCAGGTACAGCGCGCCGAGTCGCTTCAGGTCGCGCCAGACGGCGACGCGTTTGGAAGCCGGCTCGGTCGGCACCCGGTAGATCAAGACCCGCCAGCTGAGCGGCGCACCGCGTTTGGCCGTGCTGGACCGTGTAGCCGTCATGTTGTTACGTTTCACCTATATCGATGATACAGCAGAACACTCTAAGCGTCAATCTCGCCGGCCGGACTGGCGCTGGCGGCCGCCGCTGGCGTGTGGCCGCCAAGGCGGACAACAATGAGCCGCGATGAAGATGCTCGTCACCACCGCTCTGCTGCGTGATCCAGCCCGTTTCGCCGAACTCGAGCGCCAGCACGACGACGTGCAGATCGTGATGCCTCCGACGGGTGAACCCACCGCACCGCTGATGGCCGACGTGGATGCGGTCTACGGACAGCTCACGCCAGATGAGTTCGCCAGCGCCAGGCAGCTGCGTTGGGTCCAGTCGCCCAGCGCCGGCGTGGAGTGGATGTGGCGAGTGCCCGAGCTGGCCGACAGCGACGTCGTGGTGACCAACATGCGCGGCGCACACGCCGCGACCATCGCCGAGCACACCTTTGCCATGTTGCTGACGCACACGCGTGGCATGCGCGTGTTCGGCCAGCACCAGCTCGACCACCACTGGGGCCGAAGTGAGGTTGGTCTGACGGCGATCAAGGGCCTGACCATGGGCATCGTGGGTTTCGGCAATATCGGCCGCGCGATTGCCCGACGCGCTACCGGCTTCGAGATGCGCGTGCTCGCGGTGGATGCCGAGCCTGTGCCGGCCGGCGAGGGGGTCGAGGAGGTGTGGCCGCTGTCACGCCTGGACGAGATGTGCCGTGAATCGGATGTGCTGGCCATCGCCGCGCCCATCACTCCGAGCAGCCGGGGCATGATCGGCGCCGAGCAGCTACGCCAGCTCAAGCGCGGCGCGTACGTCCTGCAGATGTCGCGCGGCGGCATCGTCAACGAGTCGGCGCTGGTGGATGCGCTCGAAGAGGGCCACCTGGGCGGGGCCGGCATGGATGTCACCGAGACCGAGCCGCTGCCCGTCGGTGACCCGTTGTGGACCGCGCCCAACGTGATCATCACGCCGCACGCCTCGGCCGGCTCGAAGCTCACCTGGGACCTGGTCTGGTCGATCCTGTCCGAGAACCTGGGCCGCTTCGTCCGCGGCGAGCCCCTGGTGAACGTGGTCGACAAGCGCCGCGGCTGGTAACGCCGCTCAGGCCAGGGCGATCGTCTCGCTCGTGTCAGTGCCGAGGTAGGCATCGACCACGCGGGCGTCCTGCGCCACGTGCTCGGGGGTGCCCTCGCAGATCTTCTCGCCGGCGCTGAGCACGGCCACCCGATCCGAGACGCCAAACAGCGCTTTGACCAGGTGCTCGACCATGACGATGGTCACGCCCGAGTCGCGGATGCCGCGCACCAGGTCCATGGCGGCATTGACCTCAGACGGGTTGAGGCCAGCGAGCAGCTCGTCCAGCAGCAGCAGCCTGGGCCGCGTGGCCAGTGCCCGCGCCAGCTCGAGCCGCTTGCGGTCGACCAGGGTCAGGCTGCCGGCCAGCCGCTGCGCGCGGTCGCCGAGGCCCAGCAGCTCGAGCGTCTCCCGCGCGGCCGCCTCAGCCGCGCGTCGCGAGCTGGCCGGCTGCCGCCCGTACACGCTGCCGACCGCCACGTTGTCGAGCACGCTCAGGTTGGGAAATGGTCGAACGAGCTGAAACGTGCGGGCGATGCCCAGCCTGCAGCGAGCGTGCGGCGCCAGGCGGGTGATGTCTCGGCCGTCGAACAGGATGCTTCCGCTGTTGGGCCGAAACGTGCCGGTAATCAGGTTGAACAGCGTCGTCTTGCCGGCGCCGTTCGGACCGATGAGCCCGACGATTTCGCCCGATTCGATCCGCAGGTCGACGGACTTCACGGCCGCCAGACCGCCGAACGAGCGCGAGACGCCGGTCAGCTCGAGCAACATGCAACGTGCCTGGCGTACGCCTGCGTCATCGCGAGGTGGAGCGAGCGCGCGCGGCGCGATTGGCTAACGTGCGCTCCAGCCGAGCCTGGCGGGCGGCCAGGGCGAGCGGCCAGGCGGCCGATC
>CBJLVJ010000004.1:0-17290 GCA_966426465.1 uncultured bacterium
CGATGCCGATCAGCACCAGCGCAGCCCGCGCCACCTCCACCGGCGGCAGCTTGACAGTGACAACCACGGCGCACCCTGATTCGCACGCCCTATGCCACGGGGGCGTTGCCGCTACGCTGCGAGGTCGGTGCGGGTGCGGCGGTTGAGGGTTTCGGCGATGAGGACGGTAGCCACGTTGAGCGCGCGCTCGGCGTCCCACGGACCGCCCAGGGGCGACAGGCGGTGGCCAATCTCTTCGAGCGAAACGCCCTGGCAGTACCAGAACACGACACTGGGCAGGCGGCCAGCGGCGCGACCAAGCTCGTAGGCCTGCTGGCGCGCCAGTCGGCCAGACCACACGCCGGTCTGGGCCGCGATGGCCTGCACCGCGAGCGTGCGCGGATCCTCGGCCCGTTCATCGCCCAGGCGCAGGCGGACCTCCTCGGGCGTATAGCTGGTGGAGCGCGAGAGCAGTCGCGGCAGCAGTGCCAGCGACTTGCTCGCAATCAGTTGGTAGGACATGGCTACCTTCAGAGTAGGAGCAGGCTGCGCCAGGCGCATTGGACGAATGGACGGAATGTCCCTAGCCATGTGGGTCGATCTGCCTACTCCGAAAGTCGCGCTCGCGACCGAGGCGGCTCAGTAGCCGTGCAGGAAGTAGTCCTGCGCGTCGTACTGCCGGGGTTGCACTTCGACCACCGGATCGCCCAGCGCCTTGCGCACGGCGTTCAGCATGATCTCGATGTCGAACGGCTTCTGGACAACGCCAGCCACCAGCGCCGATTCCTCGGCTGACAGGTTGAGGTCGCCCCCGGCCACGAGCACGATAGGCGCGCGACGCGTTGCCTCGTGGTTGCGCACCTGCTTGAGCACCTGGATACCGTCCGGGTAGGCCAGGTTGAAGTCGAGCAGGACAAGGTCCGGTGTGCGGCCGCGCGCCAGCCGCAGGGCTTCCTGCGGGTCCCACGCGCGCACCGCGCGATAGCCCTCCTGGCGGAGCAAGCCTGCGATCAGGCCGCCAACTGAGGCATGGTCTTCGAGCACCAGCACCACCTTGCGTCGCGGGGCCGTGCCAGCGCGCCCGTTGTGCTGTGCCCGCGAGAACGGGTGCGGCACGGCCCAGAGTATACGAGCGTCCCGCCAATCCCGGCTGGTTCACTCTGGCGCCGCGGCCTGCACGAGACAGGCGGGTTGACTACTCTGGAGACGTGCCGCTCGTGTCGACTCCATCGCCCAGCGTGGCTCTGGCATGTCCCGATTGCCGCGCACCGCTCGCCGAGGGTGATCCCATTCGTTGCACCGGCTGCGGCCGCGAATTCCACCTGGAACAGAACATCCCGGTGCTGCTGCCACGTGCGTTGAGCGGCGATACCGAACAGCGGCAGCACGCGCTGTACGCGGCGGTGGCGCACGAATACGACGACGTGTTCCCGCGCCACGTAGCCGAGCACTACATCGACAAGCGCACCGGTCTGGTCAAGCAGCTGCTCCCGCTGGGCGGGCTCGTGCTGGACGTCGGCTGTGGCACCGGCCAGCTCGGAGCGGCGATCGCCAGCGAAGGCTACGACGTCTTCGGCGTCGACCTGTCGTCGTCGATGGTCGCGCGGGCGCGTGAGCGCGGCCTGGCCGGCACGTACGCCGGCGTGACCACCGCCCTCCCGTTCGCCGCCGACGCGTTCGACCTGGCGCTGACTGTGGCCACCCTCCACCACCTGGAGACGCCGCAACGCGTCGCCGCCACGGTCGCCGAGATGGCGCGCGTTGTCAGGCGCGGCGGCTACGTGGTGCTGTGGGATCACAATCCAGCGAACCCGTACTGGCCGATTCTGATGAAGCGCGTCCCGCAGGATTCGGGCGACGAGCGTCTGGTGCCTCTCGGCGAAATCTTGCACGATGTACGCGCGGCGGGCCTGAGACTCGAGCGCGCATTCCGCAGCGGCTTCACACCCGATTTCCTGCCCGCGCCACTGGCGAGCGCCTGGAACCTGGTGGAAAAAGCGGTCGAGATCACGCCGGGCCTGAACGTTCTGGCCGCGCACAACGTGGTCGTAGCCCGTAAACCGTGAACCGCTGGCGGGCGCTGTTCGGCTGCGCGCTGGCGCTGGCGCTGCTCGCCGGGCACGCGCTGCGGGATACGCCGGGCTACATGGTCCACAATCCGGACGGAACTACCACCGGCGACATCACGCATTACGTCTACTGGACACGCCTGGTAACGCTTGGCGGTGTTCAGTCCGCCTACAGCGGCACGTGGCCCGAGACGTACGCGGTCTATCCGCCCGTCACGCTCTACCCACTGGAGGCGATTGGCAGCGTGTACCGCTGGCTGCAGGACCCCAGCTTCGACCCACAGCGAGCGCAGGACAGCCTGTGGCTGCACGAGGCGATCAAATTTGTCGCGCTCGCATGGCATCTGCTCACCGCGTGCGCCCTGTTTGCGTTCGTCGCCCGCGGCTCAGGCGAGCGCCTGGCGTCGATCGCCGCAAGCCTGTACGTACTCAATCCCGCGGCCATCTTCGACGTGATGCACTGGGCCCAACCCGACGGAGCGCACAGCCTGTTCAGCGTGGTGAGCATCGGCCTGCTGGGCGTCGGTCAGGTGCTGGCGCCCTGGGCCGCGATCGCGGCGGCGGCGCTTGCCAAGCCCCAGGCGTGGTCGATCGTGCCGCTGCTGGCCATCGCCACAGTGCGTGCTCACGGTCTGGCGGCGCTCGCCCGCGGCAGTCTGGCCGCCGCCATCGCCGGCCTGGCAATCACGCTTCCGTTCTTTGTCACTGGCCACGGACGTGAGCTGCTCTCGCTGCCCGGCACGATCTCGTCGGTGATGCCGGTCGTGAGCGCCGACGCCCACAATTTCTGGTGGCTACTGTTGCAGCCGCGCGGCGAGGACCCCCTGTTCGTGCAGGACGCGACCAGGGCGGTCGGACCGCTCAGCTATCGCGTCGTAGCTGCCGGCCTGGTTGGCGCGGTGATGCTGCTGACCATCTGGCTGTACCTGACACGTCGGGCAGGGTTGGCCGAAGCCGCCGCGCTGGGCGTGCTGGGCTGGTTTACGTTCACCACGCAGGCGCACGAGAACCACGTCTTTTTTGCCCTGCCGCTGCTGTCGCTGGCCTGGCCCACCAGGCGCTGGCTGCTCGTGCCTTTCGGCGTGCTCACGCTGACGCTGCTCCTGAACATGTTCCTGCACGATCAGTTGTTGCTCGAGTCGCTTGGGCGCGGCATTCACGACCCGGCTATCGAGCAGCTCCGCCTGCTCAACGCTGGCCTGAACGTGCTGTGCTGCCTTGGCTGGGCCCTGTGGGCGACGCTGCGCGCTCCTGCGGCAAGCCCGGCTTCGGCTACAGTCACGTATTGGCCACGACACCCCACACCAGTCGGCCTGGAGGTCACCTCTGACTGATCTGAAGGCGCCGCCCTACCCGGGCAAAAGCCCGGACCTGATCTCGCTCGGCGACGGGCTCAATTTCAGCGCCCCGTTAGCCCAGGTCACGGGGACCGTCGTATCCAACGCCCTGTTTTTCCTCCGTTCGAACAACCCGCCGCCCGCGCTCGACGCGCGCGACTGGCGCCTCCGCATCGACGGTCGCGTCAAGCGACCGCTCAGCATCGACCTGAGTGCGCTGCGTGCCTTGCCGAGCCAGACGCAGGAAGTCTGGCTGGAATGCGCCGGCAACAGTCGGCGTCGCTTCGACCCGCCTGGCGAAGGCAACCAGTGGGACGAGCAGGCGGTCAGCAATGCGGTGTTCACGGGCGTGCCGCTGCGCACCCTTCTCGAGCAGGCCGGAGTCGAGGACGACGCGATCGAAGTCGTCACGACGGGTTACGACGCGGACTCCTTCCAGCGCGGCTTGCCGCTCGAGGTGGCGCTGAGCCCTGAGGTCCTGCTGGCGTTCGAGATGAATGGCGAGCCGATTCCCTGGCCACATGGAGGTCCAGCGCGACTGGTCGTGCCGCGCTGGGCCGGTATCGCCAGCGTCAAATGGCCCGCGCGGATCGAGGTGGTCAACACGCCGTTCCAGGGCCACTTCAATGCCGAGCGGTACATCATGGTGGATGCCAACGGTCGGACGCTGCGCACCGTACGCGAGATGCCGGTCAAATCGATCATCGCGTGGCCCGCCGAGGGCGAGACGGTGCCGTCTCGTTTGCACACGTTGTTTGGCTTCGCGTGGTCTGGCTTCGGTCAGGTCGAGCGGGTCGAGGTGAGCACCGATGCGCAGCAGACCTGGCAGGCGGCGCGTCTGACGCGCGGCAATGGACCTCTGGCGTGGACGCGCTGGGAGTTTGAATGGAGTCCCCAGTCAGCCGGTCCGGTGACCCTGTCGGTCCGCGCCACAGACTCCGCTGGCAACACCCAGCCCGCCGAAGTCGACTGGAACAAGTTCGGCTATCAGATGAACGCGATCCTCACGCGGCGAGTAACGGTCGTTTAGCCAGCCGGCTGGCGCTGGCCATCGACACGAGCACCACCATGACCCGCAGCCCCGTCCAGATGGCGGCCTGTTCCAGGCCGGAGAAGAATCCGGGCGGTGGGTCGCCCCCGTGAGGCTCGGCCAGCACCCGCGCCAACGCGATCAAGCTCATAGCCGCACCTTAGGCAGCGAACCTTGGAACCAGGTGAGACGCCATCATCTTGGCCCCTGCTCCGCCGCTGTCCCGCTCGAGTCCGGCGCAGGGACGGGTCCGCTCCGCGGCGGCCTTTCACGCGGAGCGCGGCACGCCTGCCGGCTCGACTACTGGCACAATCGGCTCCGGCCTGGTGGGTTCATGCGCGCCTGTATTGCGCCCGCCGGCTGGGCCGATTTCGCTGTCGCCCGTGGCTAACCAGGTGGTGCTCAGCACGGCCGCCACGATCGCGAGCGCAGGTGGCAGAACCCACCAGGTCCACGAGCCGTCGACAAACGCGAGCGGATTGCGGAAGGCCCAGCCCAGCATCGTGCCCCAGCTGCGCGCCGACGGATCGCCAAGACCGAGAAACGCGAGCGTCGCTTCGGCGAAGATGGCGAAGCGCACCGTGAGCACCAGCTTCGCCGGCAGCAGCTCCAGGGTCGCTGGCATGACGTGGTAGACCGCCACATGCAGTGAGCTGCCGCCGAGCGCTCGGGCGGCCTCGACGTACGGTTCACGTCGGACGGCGATAACCCGCGCACGTACCACGCGCGCGAACGCCGGCCACGACAGCAGGCCCAGCACCAGCATCAGGTGGAGCTGACCCGGACCGATCAGCGCGATGACCAGCAAGTACAACGGCACGGGCGGCAGCGCGAGCAGCACGTCGGTGACACCGACGAGGATGGCTTCGCCCTTCGCCGACAAGCCGGCGCTCAGCCCCACGCACCACGACAGCGCCGTGGACAACAGCGTGACAACCGTGGCGATGAGCAGCGACGCGCGCGCGCCCCACACCCACTGGCTCCACACGTCCTGGCCGATGTCGTTGGTGCCGAGCAGGTGGTCGGCTCCAGGCGGCGTGAGCGGCGGTCCGCTCGGCAGCGCGGGATCGTGGGTCGCCAGCACCGGCGCCAGGAGCGCGCTCAGGACGAGCAGCCCCAACACGGCGACCGCCAGCGCGCGCAGGCTAATTCGCACCTGAGCTTCGCCTCCAGCGGACATCCTGTGCGATGCGCGCCGGGTTCCCTCTGGGGAAAGCTCCGTCACCGCGCACGGGGCTCCAGCCGGCGGTACGCCAGGTCGAGCAGGAAGTTGGCCAGAAGCACGCCCAGGCTGGCGATGAGGAACACCGCCTGCAGGACCGGATAATCGCGCGTCTGGATCGCTTGAAACGCAAACAGGCCAAGGCCGGGAATGGCGAACACCCGCTCCACCACAATCGCGCCGCCCAGCACCTGGCCGAGGCGCATGCCGAACATAGTCAGCACCGGCAGCAGCGCGTTGGGCAGCGCGTGCTGGAGGGCCACGCGCCGCTCGCCGAGTCCTTTCGCGCGCGCCGTCGCGAGATAAGGCTCCGCCAGCACGCCGCGCACCGCGCCGCGGCTCAGCAACACGAACGCGGCAAGGTTGGCGACGACGAGCGTGGCGCCAGGCAAGGCCAGGTGCAGCGCGCGATCGCCCAGCACCGCTGGCCAGGTCTGTCCCGCCGGAGCGAAGAGCGTCTCGCCACCCTGCAGCGGAAACCAGCCGAGCCCCACGGCCAGTCCGAGCAGCAGGACCATGCCCACCAGGAACTCCGGCAGCGCCGCGAGCGCACTGGAAGCGCCAACCACCGCCCGCTCCCAGCTTCCACCGCGCCAGGCCGCGAACACGCCAAGGGCGATACCACTGGCAGCGGCCATCGTCACGGCGACCAGCACCAGCGACAGCGTCCAGGGCAGCCGTTCAGCGATCAGCTGTGACACGGGCGCCGAGCGGCTGATCGACCAGCCGAGATCGCCACGCGCGAGCTCCGCCAGGTAGCTGGTGAACTGCACCGGCAGCGGCTGGTCGAGGTGGTACGTGGCGCGCAGCTGCGCCAGCTGTTGGCTGGTGAGCGCTGGCACGGCGCCGCCCAGGCCGGCGTCGGCGGTGGCTGCCAGCGGGTCGCCCGGCAGCAGTCGAGGCAGCGCGAAGTTCAGCACCACCACCGCCACCGCGAGCAGCGCGTAGCGAGCCAGGAGTGCCTGCACGTCGCCGTTTTACCGCGACAGGAAGATCAGCTTGTTGTCCACGAACGGGATACCGTTCATGAGCCCGCCAGCGGTGTTCATCGGCGACAGGCGCGTACTGTCGTACAGCCAGTAGAAGCGGCGGTAATACAGTGGAATGGTCGGCACGTCGTCCGCCAGAACCTGCTGCATGCGCGTCACAAGCGCTTTGCGCGTGGGCACGTCCGTCGTGGCCGCTTGCTGCTCGGCCAGCGCATCGAAGGCTGGGTCACGCAAGGTGTCCCCTTGCGCGGACTGATTGCTCTCCTGGCCGACGTACCAGCGCCGTAAGAAGTCCGGGTCGCCGCCGATGCCGATGTGCTGCTGCTCGGCCACCTGAAACCGCTTCTCGCGCAGCAACTGCGCCTTCGTCTGCGCGTCGACGCGCTGGGTCTGGAGCGTGACCCCCACGGCATCCAGCATCGGCTGCAGCAGCTCGGGCTCGCGGTACTCCGGATTCGCCAGCATCTCCAGGCTGATTCGCTGGCCACCGAGCAGAGCGCGCGCGGCGGCTGGATCGTAGGCGTACTGCGTCACGCTCGGCGCAAACCATGGCGTCTCGGGGGGAATGACCCCGGCGCTGCCAACCACCGGATCGCCCCTGGTCACCGCCCGGGCTACCCCGGCACGGTCGAGGGCGTACGCCAGCGCCTGGCGGACTTCGACGCGGTCCAGTGGCGGGCGTTCCGTATTCAGCACCAGGCGCACCACCGACAACGGCGCGCTCGGCAGCACCTTCAGGCGTGGGTTGGCCTGCACCAGCCCGACGACGGATGCGTCGGGGGTGAAGGCCAGGTCCACCTGATTTTGCTGGACAGACTGAACGATGGTTTCAGCCGGCACGTTGATTTGCTGGACCTCGTCCACCCGCGGTCGTCCCTTGAAGTACGTGGGATTCGCGAGCAGGCGATAGGCGCCGTCGGCGGAGCGGTACTCGGCCAGGCGATACGGTCCACTGCCCAGTGACGCATCCGCGCCGTCATACTGCAGCGGGTCGGCGACATTGGCCCAGACGTGGCTGGGGATGACCGGCACGACACCGGCGATCTCCTCGAGAAACGGCGCGTACGGGCGCTTCAGGCGGACGCGCACTCGATCCGGCGCAAGGGCAGTCGCGCTCTCGATAATGTCAGTCGACATCCAGCGATACGGGTGCACGGCGTAGTACGCGAATGAAAACGCGACATCGTCCGCCGGGAGCGGTTGGCCGTCCTGCCACCTGACGTCGTGCGCCAGCGTGAAGGTGACCTCCAGGCCGTCGGGCGAAATGTCCCAGGCGGTGGCGAGCCAGGGAATGATCCCCTGCTCATCTTTCCACGTCAGCGTGTCGTAGATCAGCGAAAGGAGAACCGCTCCGCCAGGCCCGGCGGTCGAGACCCGAAATGGAGTTGGCACGCCGACGTCGGTCCAGGCCAGGCGAACCAGCGCGGTTTCGGCTGTCGAGTTCGCGGGTAGCGCCGGACGGCACGCCACAACCGCCAGCAGTACGCACACCAGGATCGGCACCAGCCGAAACATTGAGGTCAGAGCGTTTGATTGGCGAGCGCCAGGTGGTAGCGACTGTAGCGCTCCAGGTTCCGCCGCTCGCGCTCGCTCAGCACCTCGCACACCCAGCCCCAGTGCAACGATACCCAGTCCCCCGGTTGGGCCCGGTCGGCGAACCCGCGGCCATCGAGCTGGCGCATGACCCGCTCGCGTCGGGGCGCATCCAGCACCAGCTTGCCTTCACGAAGCACCAGCGCTGGACGCTCGACCAGCAGCTCGGCGCCCTCGACGCCCACCACGTTGCCCCAGCTCACCCGACACTCGTCGAGTGTGCGCAGCGTCGACTGCATCTCACCAACACGGCTATGCACGTCGAGCACGTGGAAGCTGTGGTGCGGCCGCGCGCCGGCGGGCGCTTTGCCAAGCACCAGCTCTCGTGTCCGCCCGCTCAACTGCTTCCCGAAACGCTCGGCGAGCGCATCGTACAGCTGGCGGACCTCAACGCCTTCCAGAAGCTCATTGCCGATCCAGTACGCCTCGACCACGCGAGCATCGAATGGATCCGCCAGGCCATTTGCGCGAGCGATCAACTTGAGATAGGGCAGCGCGCCGGTGAACTTGCCGAGCAGCGGCGGCAGCCCTCCGTCGGAGACGCCCTCGACGCCGTACTCGAACAACGTCCGGTTGTCGCCCGTCGGACCGCAGTACTGCAGGCGGTTGGGCATGAACCCGTAGCGGATGAACCGCAGCGTTCCCTCGAGCGTGCGCATGCTCGGGCTCAACGTCATGGCAGAGCATCTTCCGCTTCGAGGAGGTCGCCGATCTCGCGGTACATGGTGAGAATGGCTTCGGCTTCTTGCGCGTCGATCGTCTCGACCACCAGTCCGCGATCGACCAGGACGTAGTCGCCGACCACGAGATCAGGCTTCAGTGCCGCGCTGGCCGGTGCGCGTTGGCCATCGGCGAGCTCAACCACCACCCCGTCGGCAGTAATCGCGACGACCTGCGACGGGAGGATGAGGCACATCTACGTTGTCACTTCGTGTTGCACCAGGTCCGGCCGCCACTGCCAGCCGTCACCGGCAAGCTCGACGCCATCCACCAGCAATGCGTCGTCTGGCGTCAACTCGACCTGGAGCCGCGCCGCGGCGGCGGGCGTGTCCTGGGCGACCAGCTCGAAGCAGAACTGGAGGCTGTCCTCGGAGACAGCCAGCAGCTCGCCCGCTCGCACCCGAACGGTCTGAACCTGCCGACCGGCGGCCACGTCGAGCACGACGTCGAGAATGCCTTGGGCCAGGGCTACTTCGTGCATTACATGCTGCTGATTTTCATGTAGCGGCGGATCTCCGGGATCGATCGGATGAACAGCAGGAGTCCGAATCCCGCGACGATAGCGAATGTTCCGGTTGCCAACATGCCGATGGTCTTCATGCGCTGCTCCCTTCAAGATCGATGACCAGAGATTCGATCATCTGCACGGCTTCGTCAACAGCCGCTTCGACAGCCGGGCTGAGACCGATCTGGCCTTCCTCGTCCAGGTCGACGTTTGCCGGTTCGCAGCCGACCACGAGCACGCGGGGCGGCCGACCACCCAGCGCTTCGACCAGGCGCAGGACCGTCACAGGATCCATCCCGTGTGTCTCGATGTCGGGCTGGCTGGAGTCCACCGCCGCTTCGAGCAGGTACAGCGTGCCGGGCTCGCCGCCACGTGGCGTAGCGTCCACCAGCACGGCGGTGGCGTCCGAGTCCATGAGCGCGTTCGCCAGGTCGAAGCCGCGGATACCGAAGTCGACGACCTGCACGCCGTCCGGCAGCTTCCGATCGGCGAGGCGGCGCACGACCTCGACGCCGAAGGCGTCATCGCCCAGGAAGATGTTGCCGATGCCGGCCACCAGCACACTCACCGGACGGCCTCGACTTCGTCGGGTGCGAAGAAGAAACGATGGCCCGGCAGGCGCGCCAGGCCCAACTCGCGGCCCGGGTCCTCGTCCAGTATGACCGCCACGTGGATACGCTCGTCGTAGTCCTGTTCAATGGCCTCGACCGTCGCCAGCTTACCCTCCAGGACCAGGTCGAACACGTCGGCGCGGCCGCGCGGGTGCAGCCGAACCGTGCTGCCCGCACGGACCTCGTGGCCGTTCGCGAGCACGCTGCCGAGTCTCGGCTTCTCCATCTGGAGCAGTCCGCCTGCTGCCTCAGGTGTCCACGAGTCGTCCTCCGGCCGCAAAACGCGAAAGTCACGGATGGCCCCGTGTAATCGTGCAAGGTCGTCGTCCGAGAGCGCTTCCGCGCGGTCGAGAAGCTCACGGGCGCGTGGGTCGGTCGCCCGCACCTCGTCCTTCTCGGCATCGCTCAGCGTCAGCGTGTTCAGGATGAGCAGCTGATCGATCTCGCCGCTGTCGAACAACAAACCGGGACTCTCGGGCGCGATTTTTGGAAAGTCGTACAGGATGATTGGCGAGGCCAGCACGGTGTGCTCGTCTTGCACGAGCACCGGCCACAGACCCTCATTGTGACAGCGGTGGACGTGCTCCTTCAGCTCGGACGGGGGGTCGGTCATCGACACGAAGGCCCCGTCGCTCACGCGCAGCACCAGGTGCGCCGACATGAAGCCGTGGCGCTGGGCGGCATCACGGTCCAGGCCCGACCACTCGCTCAGGTTGGTCAGGCTGGCGCTGAGACGCCTCACGTTTTCGCGAAGGAGCTCGGTGCTGACTTCGAGCCGACCGCGGAGGTCCGCCCACTGGCGCACGATGACTCCGCCATCCACGCTTTCGCGCGCTTCGCCGGCCATGACGCTGACCTCCGACGGAAACGCGAAGCGACGCTCGGCGGCCTCGTCCCAGGCCAGGATTCGCTGCCCGCCGCTGGTCAGCTCGTCGACAAACTCTAGCTGGCCGTCCGGAAGCGTGCGCGCCACGCGGCGCGAGACCACCTGCAGGAAGCGCAGCTCTACCTCCAGCCGCGGGTCCGAGCCTGTGACCAGGCACTCCACCTGCACCCGCCATCGGTCGCCGCTGGCGGCGCTCTCCACGAAGCCACGCGGATAGACGCCGCCAAACGTCCAGCGCTGCTGGTTCTTGCGCGCCGAGCGACGGTACGGCCACAGCACGTAGCCCTCATACAGCACCGCCGCCGCGATCTGCTCTAGCGCCTCCATGCGGGTTCCTGGTTCTCGCTGCCGCTCAGCAGGGTCTCCAGCGCCGACTCCCAGGTCGGCAGCGCGTTGCGCATGCGGTAGCGGTTCAACCGATCGAACGTGTCTTTGTGGATGCGCAGCCAGGCGGTGTTCGGGAAATACAGGTGAATGACCTCTTTCCAGACCTGCACGGGCAGCGCGAAGCGGGCCTCCTTGTCCCAGCCGATCTGTTCCGCCTGCAACCCCGTCTCGCCGGCGTAGAACACCGTGCCGCTGAACAGCAGCTCGAGCGGAATCGCTCCGTCCTGCAGGGCATCGAAGTACTTGGCGCTCACCACGTCAAAGTCGTACGTGCAAGGTATCGCCAGGTCCACCACCGTCTGGCGGCGGAACCCGGGCACATGCACGTTGGCCATCGTCCACAGCAGGCTCTTCAACGTCTGGCCCCAACGCGAGGGCTCGCCGAAGACATCCAGCAGCCGCTCCTGCTCGACCGCGGCGTACGCGCGCTGCGTGGCGGCGATGCGCACCTGAACGGCGAGGGATACGCTCCGCACCGCTTCGCCCCCGGGCGCGGTCACGCGCATCTTCAAGACGATCATCGGCTGCGCCGCGAAAGCCAGCGCCTCCGCGCCGTCGACGCTGAAGTCGAGCTCAGGCACCGATCTCAGGCGGGGGACAGGTTCGGCGCGTCGGGTGTGATCGGGTTGCGGCTCTCGGGACTGATACCCGTGGATCGTCGGGCGGTGCCTTTCAGTCCGCCATTGGTCTTCTTGAAGCCAGGGTCCATGACCGGCGGAGAGTTGCCTTGCCGCACGCCGGGCGTGTGCGACGGTGCATCCGGCGTCGTATCCGGCGTGCCAACTCGCAGGTTGTAGCTGATGGTCATGCGGTTGCCTCCGTGCGTTGCATGCGTGAGCGCCGGCGAAGCGCCTCGAAGAAGCGAGCGATCTCTATCCACACCTCGTTGCCACCACTGAGGCCGCGCCAACGCGTGCGGATGAGACCAACCAGGTTGAAGCACGTGTCAATCGGAGCGATGAAATAGTCCCGTGAACCGCGCGCGCGATTCACGAGCAGCGCCTCGAGGTCAGGTTCGATGCCAGCCAGCACCGAATAGCGTGCGACCAGCGCCTCCCACGTGGACGGGTCGAGCACCGCTTCGGCCGGTCCCATGGCGCCGGGATAGAACACACGCGCTCCAGTGACAAAGCAGATCCCGACTGGCACCCGCAGGCTGTCCCATTCCGCATCGGTCATGGCGAAGTCGGCAAGGTAGAGGTGCCGATCCGGGATCAACCGATACTTTCCCAGGCTGGCCGCCGGTTGCGAGAACAACAAGCTGCACGCCTGGCACACACAGGCGACCTGGCGTGTGCCCGATTCCAGCAGATGTCGGTGTTGCTCAGGCACCACTTCGCTGCACAGGTCGCAGTGCTCGGCGGCAGCCTGCGACGCTTCGCTCGCGCGTCGCGCGAAGCGCCGCAGTGGTCCGCCCGGGCTCACGGCAGCGGACACACCAGTGCGTCGAGCGCGATCACCTGTGGCTGGCGCGCCACACCCTCGGCCTCGATGCGCTCGACATCCGGCGCCATCTTGAAGATGGCCTCCTCAATGGCCTGCTTGAGCGTTGCCGTCGAGGACGGGCAGCCATGACAGGTGCCGTTCAGCCGCAGGTACGCGACTCCGTCCGAAATGGACAGGAGCTCCACGTTCCCGCCGTGCATGGCGAGGTACGGTCGAACGGACTCCAGCGCCTCCTCCACCCGCGCCTGGACGTCCACCGGATGGAGGCCGTGCAGCAGCAGCACGTGTGCGACGAGCTCGTCCTCGGCTAGCCGCGGCGCCATCTCGGGCGCGAGCTCGAGGATGCGCGCCAGCGCCGCGCCGTACAGCTCCATGAGGCCCTGGATGGCATCGATGGCCAGCTCGCGCGGCTCGGACTCCGGCAGCGCCTCGAGATTGGCCAGTCGAGCTTCGAGCTCCGCGACGCGCGGTTGCGTCAACTGCATGCCGCTCAGCCTCCGGCGGCCACGCCCAGCGTCGGCGAATGCCTCCGCTCCAGTACCTGGCCATCGCCCAGGTACATGTGCACGCCGCACGGCAAGCAGGGATCGAAGCTGCGAACCGCGCGCATGATGTCGATGCCTTTGAAATTCTCCCGACCGTTCTCCTCGAAGATCGGCGAACCCATCACCGCGTCTTCGTACGGCCCGGGCGTACCCAGACTATCGGTCGGGCTCCCGTTCCACGGCGTGGGCGGGTAGGGATGGTAGTTGGCGATCTTACCGTCGCGGATGACCATGTGATGCGACAGCACGCCGCGCACGGCTTCGTGGAAGCCGCAGCCAATCGCCTCGTCCGGCACGTCGAATTCCTGGAACGTGCGCACGTCACCCGCACGGATGCCAGCCATGGCTTTGTCCAGGAAGTAGAACGCCTGCGCCGCCGCGTACGCGACGAAGTAGATGCGCGCGCGGTCGCGCTCGATCGCATTCGACCACTGGGGGACGTGCCATTCGAATTGCATCTCGGGGAATGCGCCCGACTTCGGCAGGTTGATCTGGACGGACCTGCCGGTGGCCTTCACGTAGCCGGTGTCGACCAGTCCGGCCAGCGCGGTCGTCCACAACCGCGCGATCGCGCCGCCACCGGTGTCCAGGGCCAGGTGGTCCCCCGTTCGTTTGTCGTACCAACGCGGACTCATCACCCAGCTGTACTTGCCGCCCTCCAGGTCACGCTTCTGGGGTTTGGGGATGGTCGTCTGGTTCCACGGGTGTCGCTTGTCGACCGGATTGCCGAGCGGATCGCGCGGTACAAACGTCTCTTCATTCTGCCAATCGTCGTAGTACGAGCTGCCCAGCAGGATGCGGATGCCCAGATTGATGTCGACCAGACTGGTGGTGACCAGCTCGCCGTCGACCACGACGCCAGGCGTGACGAACATCGCCCGGCCCCACCTGTCCATGTTCTGGTAGCGGTAGTCGCATACGTCCGGGTCCTGGAAAGAGCCCCAGCAGCCGAGCAGAATGCGCCGCCGGCCAACTTCCTCATAGCCAGGCATAGCCTCGTAGAAGAAGTTGAACACGTCGTCGTTCAGCGGCACGGCCTTCTTGACGAAGTCCAGGAAGCGCACCAGGCGCACCATGTAATCGGTGAACAACTGGGGCGTCGGCACGGTGCCGGTGCCGCCTGGATACAGCGTCGACGGGTGGACGTGACGACCCTCCATCAGACAGAACATCTCGCGCGTGACGCGCGATTGCACGAGCGCCTCTTTGTAGATCTCACCCGTGAACGGGTTGAACGCGCGCATGATGTCGGCGATGGTGCGATAGCCGTGAATATTGGCGTGCGGCGCGTCGGTCTGCTCGGCCCGCTCCAGCAGCCTGGGATTGGTCTCGCGGACCATCTGTTCGCAGAAATCGACGAACACCAGGTTGTCCTGAAAGATGGAGTGGTCGAACATGTACTCGGCGGCCTCGCCGAGGTTGTAGATCCACTCGGCCATCGGGGGCATATCGATGCCATACGCCATGTTCTGGGCGTACACCGAGCAGGTGGCGTGATTGTCGCCACAGATGCCGCAAATCCGACTGGTAATGAAGTGCGCGTCGCGCGGGTCCTTGCCTTTCATGAACACGCTGTAGCCGCGGAAAATTGACGACGTGCTCTTGCACTCCACCACTTCGCGATTGTCGAAATCGATCTTGGTGTAGATGCCGAGGTTGCCCACGATCCGCGTAATCGGGTCCCACGACATGCTCACCAGGTTTCTGGCTCGTTGTTCGACGGGTGCTTGTACGACCATGATCGAAGCGGCCCCCTCTCGTCCAGCTAGCGCGGCCAGCGCGGGTTGTAACCAGTAGTCAGCTCAGGCCGATTGTGGCGCCACTTCGGCTCCTTGTTCACGGTGTGGTTGGTGATCCCCCGCAGGCGGCGGATGAGCGCGCCGTAGGGTGTCGCCAGCATCGACGACAGCGCCCCGCCGGACGGCTCGTCCATGAACGGCATGAATTTATCGGGGAAGCCGGGCATGGTGCAGCCGATGCAGATGCCACCCACGTTCGGGCAGCCGCCAATGCCGCCCATCCACCCCCGCTTGGGGACGTTGCAGTTGACCACCGGGCCCCAGCAGCCGATTTTGACCTGACACTTGGGCGAGTTGTAGTCCGAGGCGAAGTCCGCCTGCTCGTAGTAGCCGGCTCGATCGCAGCCTTCGTGCACGGTTTTGCCGAACAGCCACTGTGGGCGGTGCATGTCGTCGAGCGGAATCATGGGCGACAGTCCGGCCGCCTGGTAGAGCAGCCAGGTGAGCGTCTCCATGAAGTTGTCTGGCTGAACCGGGCAGCCAGGCACGTTCACAATAGGCACACCGGCGGCGCTGCGAAAATCCCAGCCGAGATAGTCGCACAGCCCCATACAGCCCGTCGGGTTGCCGGCCATGGCGTGAATTCCGCCGTAGGTCGCACACGTGCCGATGGCCACCACGGCCCACGCTTTCGGCGCCAGCCGGTCGATCCACGTATTGATGGTGATTGGCTCGCCGGTGGCTGGATCGTTGCCCATCGACGTCCAGTAGCCCTCGCCATTGATCGTTTCGTTCGGAATCGAGCCCTCCACCACGAAGACGAAAGGCGCCCCGAGCGTGCCTTCGGCGGCCTGGTGGAAGATGCGCATGAACTCGTCGCCGCCCAACGAGGGGTCGAGCACCTTGTTGTGCAGGTGTACTTTCGGCAGCCCGGGCAACAGCCCCAGGACTACCTCTTCGAGGCTGGGCTGCATGGCCGCGGTGATCGACACCGAGTCGCCGTCGCAGCTCATGCCCTCCGACGTCCACAGGATGTGGACCTCGTCGACCCCGCTACCTGGTGGTTGTCCGTACCTTTGCCCGTCTGAACTCACCCTGGCAACCTCCGTTCATCCCGTCGGACGGTCAACGACCCGCGCTGGGGAGCGGCACAGCGGCTGTGCAAAAATATAGATGTTTTCACAGTATCCGGCCGCCACCGTGGGTTGGCAAGAGCCCGGCAGACGCAGCGCCTGATCTCGTTTGGGGCGCTGTCGCGGGGCATGCTGGCGGCCGCCGGCGGAACCGCGGCAATGGATGCGCTGTGGTTTTACCGCTACAAACGGGGCGGCGGTGAAAGCGGCCTGCTGGACTGGGAATTCTCGGTTGGCCTCGACAACTGGGAC
Source organism: uncultured bacterium (assembly GCA_966426465.1). GTDB lineage: Bacteria > Chloroflexota > UBA6077 > UBA6077 > CF-72 > CF-72. Next base: position 16,444 of record CBJLVJ010000004.1, read on the forward strand.
GATGCCTCGGCTCCGGGCAAGCTCGGCAAGCGGCTGTTCGAGGCCGTGTTCCGGCGCGAGCTGTCGGCGCGCTGGGTGCCGCTCACCAACAACGTGATGCACTGGGGCTATGGCGTCGGTTGGGGTGGCGTCTTCGGCCTTGTGGCTGGCTCCACGCCGGCTCCGCGCGCGCTCTGGGGCGTGCCGTTCGGCACGGCCGTGTGGGCCACCAGCTACATCATCTTGCCGCTTGCGGGTCTGTATCGACCCATCTGGCAGTACGACCTCGGAACCCTCTGGCAAGACCTGAGCGCCCACCTGGTCTACGGCCAGACCACCGCGACGACCTTTGCGCTGCTCAGCAAGGCCGCTCGTCCTGCTTCTCGTTCAAGAGCAAATTTTCTTCAGCACCTGAGCGCCCCACGAGCCCGCTAGCGCAACGCTTTCGGCCCGCGCCTGGCGCGGAGCGGTTCTGCTTCTCTTTCCAAGAGAACACTTTCTTCCAAGGCTGAGCGCCCCACGAGCCCGCCACCCCGACGCTTGGGCCAGACGCTGCGCGGAGCGGTTCTGCTTCTCTTGCAAGAGAAGATTTTTCTGGTTCTGCTTTCTCTTTCCAAGAGAACATTTTCTTTCGAACCTGAGCGCCGTACGAGCGCGCTAGCGGGAGGCGTCGGCTCTCGCCCAGGGGCTCCTACGGCGGAGCCATGCGTGATGGCGGTTCTGCTTCTCTTTGAAGAGAAGATTTTCTCTGGAACCTCAGTGCCGCACGAGCGCTAGCGTGACGCGTCGGCGCGCGCTTATCGGGGAGCCATACGAATGGCGCCGTCCAGCCGGATGACCTCGCCGTTGAGCATCTCGTTCTCGACGA
>CBJLVJ010000005.1:0-16182 GCA_966426465.1 uncultured bacterium
CGCCTGGTGGGCGAACAGGGCCAGGGCGGCGTCGTCTTGCGGGGGATGGTGCAAGCCGCCGCGGACATCTCGGAAGTGACGCTCGAGCGGTGACGAGCGATCCAGCGAGGAACCGCCCACCAGGCGCATGGCTTCCTCGGCCACGGCGATGGCGTTGTTCGTGGCGACCACCTTGGCCGCGGCCAGCGCCGCATCCATGCTCGCCGATGGGGCCGCGTCCCACGCTCGCGCCGTACTGACGAGCAGGCCGCGAGCTTGAAACAGCAGCACGTCCATGCGCCCCGCGCGCTCACGGATGTTGGGCAGCGTGGCGATGCTCTTGCCGCCGAGCGCCAGCGGCTTGCGCTCGCGCGCGAACTGCACCGCGTAGTCGCGCGCCGCCTCCGCCACGCCCAGGTACACGGCTGCCACGCTCAGCGACCAGGCTCGCTCGTGGGGCAGGGCATCGCCGTTGCTGGCAGGTCGCGGCACTTCGGCGTCCAGATCAAGCTCCACGTGCTCCAGTACAACCGTATGGCTGCCGGTGGCGCGCATGCCGAGCGTGTCCCAGGTCGGCTCGATGCGTATGCCCGGGCTCGCCATCGGCACCAGAAAGCTGCCCAGGTACGGCTCGGCGCCATCGTCCACGTGGACCGCGGCAGACACGACACCCCAACGCAGCACGGGCGCGCCGCTGGAGAAGGTTTTGCGGCCGTTCAGCTCCCAGCCACCACCGCGGCGAATGGCGGTCGTTCTTGGTAAGCCACCGCGCGATGGACTGCCCATCTCAGGCTCGCTGGCCAGGCTGTTGATCAGCGCGCCGGTGCCCGCCCGGGCGGCAGCTACCTCGCGGCCGACGCGCTCCAGATGCGCCTCGGGCCAGACGCCCGCGTCGCGCACGCGGCCCAGCAAGGCCGTGTGCATGGCCACGACCAGCGCGAGTGACGCGTCGCCCCTGGCCAGCGCCAGGTTGCCGAGGACCACCTCGACGACGTGCGCGTCGCAGCCGCCGAGGCGATCAGGCAGCGCCAGGCCGAGGTAGCCGTTGCGCGCCAGCTCCGCCAGACCCTCCACCGGGAAGGTGCGATCGATGTCGTGGCGACCAGCGTGTTCGGCGGCGATCCTGGCGGCCGACGAGCCGCGCTCGACGATGTCGCTCTCGCGCTGCGTCAGAGGCCCGAATGGGGCCGGGTAAGCCACCCGGCCCGCTTATGTCGGCTGCGACGAGGCGGCCAGCTGCGTCTTGACGGCGTTGACGATGGTCGAAGGATCGGGGAACCCGCCCTCGCGATACATCGAATGCACCAGCTTGCCGTTTACCGCCACGTCGAACGAGCCTTCGTACCAGGGCACCAGCTCGATCGAGGTCAGCTGGTGCGCGAAGGTCTTCATCAGGGACTCGGCCAGCGCGAGCGTCTGCGGCTCATAGCCGCATTCGGCGCAATACGTGATGGTGACTTTGACGCCGGAGCCCTCAGCCATGCCTCAGACCGGCAGCGAGCTCACCGCGCGCTGGACGAGCTCACGCAGCTCGCGCACCACCTCGGAATTGGCGAATGCCTTGGTCTCATTGCGCATTGCGGCGGTCGCCTGCTGAACCTGGGTGCGTACGTCCTCGGGCAGCTCGGCGATCGGCTTGCCTGGATCGCCCCACTCGGGATGGTCGCGGTACAACGCCTGGCGCTTCTCCTCGCGCACCTTCGTCACCGAGCTGGGCCGCTCGACCCAGACGCCAAGCTCGTTGAAGTCGCGGTCGAGGAAGATCAGGGTTGGGATCGACTTGAACTGGCCCTGGTTCAGGTACTGGTCCATGATCTGCGCGCCAGGCTCCTGGTCGCGCAGGTGAATGCGCACGTTCAGTTTGCCGTTCGATTCCTGCGCCAGGCGGCCCAGAACAGGCACGTTGGCGATGACATCACCACACCAATCCTCGGCCAACGTCATCACGTTGACTGGCTGAGGCAGATCGCGGAAGAACTTGACGTCGTCCGGGTTGAGCTGCACGTCCTTTTCGTTCTGCTCGAGCTGCTCCCGATTGCGTGTCATCTGAGCCTTGTACGCCTCGTACGTCATACCGGACTCGAACTGTTCGCGCGTGACTGCCATCAGCTGTTCGCTCCCATGACCACGTCTAACAACCCGTACATCGTAACGATTCCCTCGAACGATGAGGTCGTGGCAGGGCTGAGGTCCAAACCACCTCTGGCGGCACGCGCGTATGGTCCCCAGTGTTGAAAATGACCCCTGCCATGGTGGACCGTGTCCTGCTCGTCCCTGGTCTGAACGGCCACCCGGGCCTGCTGATGCGCTACGCGCCCGTGCTGTTTCCCGGTTGGGAGGCGGTCGCGTTCAACCACCACCTGGACCTCGCCGAGGGCGGCGTGCCCGGTCTGGCGCGCCGCGCGCTCGAGGTGCTCGGCGAGGGCGACGAGCGGGTGTTTGTGTGTGGCGAGTCGTTCGGCGGCACAGTCGCGCTCACGCTCGCGCACACGGCCCCAGAGCGCGTCAACGGCTTGATCCTGTTCTCTACGTTCGGCTGGCATCCGTCGATGCTGGCTCGCCGCGGTGCGCGGGCACTGGCCCTGTGGACCTTCCTCGGCCAACGCATTGGCGGCGGTGTCTATCGCGCCGGGCGTCTGGTCTCGGTGCCTACCCAGCTGGGAGTCCGCTTTCCACCCGAGCTGCTGCGCAGCTACATCGACCGTCCGCGTGCGCACGTCGCCGCCTACCGAACCAAAGCGGAGCTCGCCCTGACGTTTGACGCTCGACCCTGGCTGGGCGAGGTCAGCTGCCCCGCCTTCGTGCTCGTCGGCAGCTGGGACCCGGTCGTGCCCGCATCGGCCGGCCGCGAACTGGCGCGCCGACTGCCAGACGCCACGCTCTACAGCTTGCGCGGCGGACACCTGGTGCACCTGGTCCAGGCAGCGCGCGTGCGCACGCTCATCGAGGCCTGGGCACGCCGCGTGCACCTCCGCCAGCCGCAGTGAAGCTGCACTGGGAATCCTGGCTGCTGCGCCTGGCCTTGCTTGGCACCATGGCCTACCAGATCACGAGCGGCAACAAAGACGGAGCAACCGTGGCTGCCGAGGGCTTCGTCGTGTCGCTGCTGCCGCTACTCGTGCGGCGGCTGGCGGGCACGCATGTGCCGCGACCGCTCGAGCTCGCCTTCGTGCTCGGCATGGCGCTGCAGTTCATCTCCGAGTCGACCAAGCTCTTCGAGCTGTTCACGTACTGGGACAAGATCGTCCACCCGACGCTGGTGGCGCTGACGGGTGTTATCGCCGCGTGGCTCCTGCTTGGCTATCGCGATGCGTTCGACAAACGCGTCCCGCTCCACGTGGCGGGCGCATTCGGGATGTTGCTGGGCATGGCCGTGGGCGCGTTCTGGGAGTTCGTCGAGCTCGCCTCGGACTGGTTCGGCGACGCCAACCTGCAGAAGTCCAACGCCGACACCATCACCGACATCATGTCGAACGACATCGGCGCGTTTGTGGCGACGCTGTTCGGGCTGTGGCTGTACACGCATGTGTTCAGCCAGAACCAACGCCGTGAGATGGGCGTGGTCGCGCGGTGGCTGGCGCACGGCCCACGGCTGCTGCTGCAGCGCCATGGCCGCATCGTCGGCGCCGTCGGGTGCGCGGCATTTGCGAGCGTGCTGTTTCTGTCGCAGTGGGTCGACCGCGATGCGCCAGCGCTGGCCAGCGGCCTGCCCGACGGGCAGAGTCGATCGTGGAACTTCGTGGCGGACCCGAGCGGAGACACGCTGGTCCTGGCTGGCGACTGGGTGGCCGACGAGCGCGGCATTTGCCGAGAGAACCTGGAGCATCCCAAGCCAGGCAGCGAGAAGATGGGTGTGCTCGAGCTTGCCCCCGGGGCAATGTACGGTGATCAGCCGTACAGCCTGGAGGCACGCTACTTCGAGGAGCGACCGCCTATCCAGCAGGGCACTGAGATGGATGCCGGCGTGGCCTTTGGTATCCGCGACGACAAGGATTTCGACCTGGTCGAGCAGAGCGCCCTGCACGACATCTTGCGCCTGGACCGCTACGTGCACGGGAAACGGCGTGATCTGCGCGAGAAGCTGGTCAGGACGCACGGCAACGAGTGGCACGTGCTGCGGGTGGACGTGAATGGCTCGAGCGTCACCGCCAGCGTGGATGGCCAGCCCGAGTTTTCGGTTGACCATGTACCGGACACCCAGGGCGGCATTGGCCTGTGGGCCCGCGCTGCCGCGGCAACGTGCTTCAGTGACGCCCGCGTCATGGTGGGAGGTCAGTGAACCGCAATGGCGGTAACTAGCCGGCCCCATAATCGGGTTCCATCGGGTCGACCGACAGGCTCGAGCGTGCGCTGGCTCGGCCTGGTTGCCCTGGTGGGCGTGGTTTTGCCGGTCGCCTCGGCACTGCTCGGGCTGTATGACCGTGTGCAGCACTGGGGCAAACTCGTGCACGCCCTTGACGGGTTCTGCGCCACGCTGCTGTTCGGCGTGCTGCTCTTCGCCTGGCGCGACGCGGAGCGTGTGGATCTGGCCGACGAGCTCGCCGCGCTGATCTCGATGTGCGCTGGCGTCTTGTTCGGGGTGATGTGGGAAATCGTCGAGTTCGTGATCGACTGGGTCGGCAACGCCGATCTGCAGAAGTCGAACACGGACACCATGACCGACCTGTTGTGGAACGACGTCGGAGTCGCGATCGCGGCCGTGCTGGCGGCGCGTGTGTACTGTCGCGGGCTCAGCCAGCAGCACCGCCAGGACCTCGGCAGCCTGGCCACCTGGCTGGTAGCCGGCCCGAGCCGGCTGCTAGACCGACACGGCCTGCTGATGACCGTCGTCGCCGCGCTGGTGATCGCGGCGGCCGTGACCGCGGTGTGGTTTTCGGGTCGGCCGGTGCCTGGCTTTGCCATACCCTAGAATTCGAGATAGTTCTTGACGAGGCGCCCGCCTCGATTTCGAGCGTCGAGCTCACGGAGACGCATGCCCATGAGAGCACCTTTACTGTCGATCCTGGCGTGTTGTGCGCTGGTGTTGAGCGCGTGCGGCCCGGCGGGCCAGACGCCGGCGGGTGGCACAAGCGCACCCGGCAACGTCACCGTCGCAACCCCCAACGCGGGTGGGGCCGCCACGCCCGCTGGTGCCGCGACACCGGCGGGGGCCGCAACGCCCGCCGCTGGCGCCACGCCGCAAACCGCCGCCACCGCCGGCGCGACCAGTGCGCCGACCGCGGCGGCAAAACCGACCGCTCAGGCCGCCGCACAGCCGAGCGGACCACAGGAGATCACGGTTAACGCGCTGCAAGGTGAGCCTGACAACCTGGACCCCAACCGAAGCAGTTTCGCGACCGAAGCCGCCGTCATCCGACAGGTGTTCGAGCCGCTGCTGAACTTCGACAAAGACCTGAAGCCAGTGCCAGCCGCGGCCAGCGGCTACGACGTCTCGCAGGACGGCAAGACGTACACGTTCCACCTGAAGCAAGGCGCCAAATGGAGCGACGGCCAGCCGGTCACGGCCAAGGACTTCGTGTACTCGTACAAGCGGATTCTCGATCCGGCGCTGGCAGCTGAGTACGCCTCGTTCTTCAGCGATGCCGGCATCGTCGGGGCAGCCGACTACAACAGCGGCAAAGGCAGCGCCGACAGCGTCGGGGTCAAGGCGACCGACGACAACACGCTCCAGATCCAGCTCGAGAGCCCGAGCGGCTACTTCCCGAACCTGGCGGCGCTGTGGGTCGTTCCACCGCTGCGCGAGGACATCATCCAGAAGGGCGGTGATGGCTGGGCACAGGACCCATCCACCTATATCGGCAATGGCCCATTCAAGATGACCGAGTGGGTGCACCAGGACCACATCACGCTTGTGCCGAATCCCAACTATGGTGGCACCGCGCCGAAGCTGCAGAAGGTGACCTTTCTGATGGTCACCAATGGCGAGTCGGATTACGCAGCCTATCGCAACAACGAACGTGATTGGACGCTGGTGCCTGACGCCGACGTGCAGGCCGTGCGGGGTGACCCGGAGCTCTCCAAGCAAGCCGTGGAGTACACCGAGCTGACCACGTTCTGGCTGATCATGAACAACGCCAAGGCGCCGCTGGACAATCCGCAGGTGCGCAAGGCGCTGTCGCGCGCGATCGATCGCAACGCCATGATCCGCGACGTGGCCGCTGGAGTGGGCAAGCCCGCCACCAGCATGATTCCGCCCGGCATGCCGGGCTACCAGGCTGAGCTGGGCAAGGACATCGACTTCGATGCCAACGCCGCCAAGCAGCTGCTGTCGCAAGCCGGTTTCACCGATCCCAGCCAATTCCCACAGCTTCGGTTCCGCTACGCCACGACGTCGGCGAACCAGGCGCGGGCGGAGTTCATTCAGGCCCAGCTGAAGCAGAACCTGGGCATCAACATCGTGCTGGATTCGATGGAGTCCAAGGCGTACCAGGCGGCCTACAAGGACAAGGATTTTGAGCTGGCCTTCGGTGGATGGGGCGCCGACTACCCGGACCCCCAGGACTGGATGGGCAGCCTGTTCGGCTGCAAGGCCAGCAACAACAAAGAGAACTACTGTAACCAGGACTTCGACCAGGCCTCAGCCAAGGGCGACACCGGCACGGACCAGAGCCAGCGGCTGCAAGCCTACGCGCAGGCGCAGCAGATTCTGGTGCAGGACCTGCCGGTCGCGCCGCTGTTCTACCGCGGCCGCATGGTGCTGGTGAAGCCGTGGGTGCAGAACCTCGTGATCACTCCCAAAGATGAGTATCCCGGTATTACGTTCCTGCCGGATATCTCCGTGGCGCAACATTAGGCTGACGCGCCCTCTCGCGACATTGGAGCCCCACCGGTGCGGTGGGGCTCTTTTTGGCGTGTGGCACGCGGCGTGCACCCGAACAACCAAGTAACGGAAGTTCAACTAGGGGAACGGAGGAACCTCGTATGAACGTGGTTACGGTGGTTGTGATCGTCCTGGTAGTGATCGTGGTGATCGCAGCCGCAATGTGGTTCATGCAGCGCCAGCGTCGTAGCAAGGAGCTACGCCAACAGTTCGGTCCAGAATACGAGCGGGCCGTTGACCAGTACGGCGAACGTGGACGCGCAGAACAAGCGCTGGCCGCCCGCGCGGAGCGCGTCGAGCAGCTTCGCATTCGGCCACTGAGTGCGGAGGACAGCGCTCGGTATGCGGACGCGTGGCGCTCCGTGCAGAGTCGGTTTGTCGACGATCCGGAGCAGGCCATCAGCCAGGCGGACCGGTTGTGCGGTGAAGTGATGCAAGCCCGCGGCTATCCGATGGGTGATTTCGACCAGCGCGCGGCCGACATCTCGGTCGACCATCCGCGCGTGGTGGAGCACTATCGGGCGGCGCACGGCATTGCCAGGCGTTCCGCCGACGGCAACGCAAGCACCGAGGATCTGCGGCAAGCCATGGTGCATTACCGCACGCTTTTCGAAGACCTGATTGAGACGCGCGAACCAGCGCACATGGAGCAAACACGATGACGATGTCCCGCGAATCGACTTCGACCAGTGCTACTGAGACGACTCCGTCCGAGACGACCGACAAAAAACTGAGCACCGCTGATTTCGCGGCCAGCGTTTCCGATGGCGGGCGGGTCAACCGGCAGGAGATGGACAGCACGGAGACCGAGCGACGGGCGGCACTGTTCGCCGACAACGAGTCGCAGGATTTTCAGGGTCGCTGGAGCGATATTCAGGCCAGCTTTGTCGATGAGCCGCGGCGCGCGGTCGAGCAGGCGGACAGCCTGGTCGCCGAAGTCATGCAGCGCCTGGCACAGGTGTTTGCCGATGAGCGCGGCAAGCTCGAGCGGCAGTGGAGCAGCGGCGAGGAAACCGACACGGAGGCGCTGCGCCAGGCGCTGCGGCGCTACCGCTCGTTCTTCGACCGACTGCTATCAATGTAGTTCCCCGGAGGGGACCCCCGCAGGAGCGCGTTCCCCCAGAGGGGACCCAGAGGTAGGAGCGCGCTTCCCCGGAGGGCACCCAGAGAGGTAGGACCCACTTCCCCAGAGGGGACCCCAGAGCGGTAGGAGCGCGCTTCCCAACGAGGACCGAGAGGTAGGGAACGTACCTCCCCAGCGGGACCCAGAGGTAGGAACCCACTTCCCAAGAGGGATCACCACGGGTTGAATTGTTTCGGTCCCAGGGACCCCAGGCAGCGGAGCCATTTCGCGCCGGGGGTCCCATTGCTTCGGAGCCATTCCACGCCGGGGGGTCTCATTGGTTTGGAACCGTTCCGGGCTAAGGGAGCTCAATCGTTGCGGAGCCGGTGCGCGCCGGGGGTCCCATCGCTGTGGAACGGCCCCGCGGGTGCGCTGGTCAGGCGCTGTGGGCGGCGTGGTTGAAGGCGCGGCGGAGGGCGACGATGTTCGACTCCACATGGCGAGAGGGGTGCACCCGGTTGGTGAGCAGCACCGTGTAGCGGCCACGCTCAAGGTCCAGCCACAGTCCGGTGCCGGTGAAGCCGGTGTGGCCGATGCTGTGCTCAGCGATCAGGTCGCCGCCACTCCAGCCCGGATGCATGAGCACCCAGCCGAATCCGCGGCGCTCCAGGTCCGGCGGAGTGGCGCGGGCGTGCTCGCGGCTGAGATACGCCAACACGGCCGCGGAGTGCAGCCGGCCATCCAGCAACGCGCGCGCGTAGCCGCACACACCGCGCAGGGTGCCAAACAGGCCAGCATGACCAGCCACGCCGCCCAAAGCCGCGGCGTTCTCATCATGCACTTCGCCGCGCAGCACACGCAGACGCCACGGGCAGCTCTCGGTCGGCGCAATCGGCGCATCGGCCGGCGCACCGAACCCCAGCTCGCCATCCAGGCCGACCCGCGCAAACAGCCCACGTGCGAGCACCTCGAGCGGCGCGTCGAGGACTCTCTCGAGCAGGTAGCCGAGCAGCATATAGCCGAGGTCGCTGTACACGATTGCGCCTGGCGCTCGCTCGAGCTCGGTGTGCAACAACCGGGCGACGAGCGTCGAGCGGTTCAAGCCCAGCGTGTACAGGGGCTGCCACGCTGCCAGGCCACTGGTGTGTGTGGCCAGCTGCAGCACCGTTGCGTCGCCCAGGTTTGGACGCTCCTGAAGCCAGGCGATCTCGGGCAGCATCTCCCGAAGCGGCGCCTGGGGATCGATCTGCCCCGCGGCGATCGCCTGCAGGAGCAGCGGCACGGTGCTCAGCACCTTGGTCAGGGAAGCGAGGTCGTACCACGTCTCCGCCGTCACGGCTGGACCCTGGGGCTCGGTCCGTCCAAAGCAGGCGAGGCGTTCGTCGACGCGATCGCCGATGGCGACCGCGGCGCCCGGGATCGGCCCACACGCGATGGCGCGCTCGATCAAGCCAAAGGCGGCGTCCACCGCTCAGCCGCCGGTGGGAACCGATCCGTCCACAACGCGGTAGACGACTCCGCCCTGGAGGTCCACAACGTACACCTCACCCGAGGGATCCTCGCCAAAGGAGCTGATCTTGATGGGCTGAAAGCCCAGCTCCACGCGCTTCCAGCCAGTATCCGCGTTGCCTACCAGGGTGAATACACCGCCCGTGCACAGGTCGCCAAAGAGGTACTGACCGACCAGTCCTGAGGCCGTGGCACCGCGGTACGCGTAGCCGCCCACGACCGCGCAGTTCATGCCATGGCCGTACGTAATCAGCGGCGCCGCGAGCGTGCTGTCCTGGCAATGCGTCTCGTCCATGCACTCGGTGCCCTCGAGCCACGGCCAGCCGTAGTTTTCACCGCCATGGCTGGCCGCCGGCTGCATGTCGATTTCCTCCCATTTCGCGTCGCCCACGTCAGCAATCCACAAGTCGCCAGTAGCCCGGTCGAAGCTGAATCGCCAGGGGTTGCGCAATCCGTAGGACCAGATCTCGCCGCGCGCCGCGGGCTCGCCGACGAAGGGATTCGTCGGCGGAATGGCGTACGGTTCCGCCGATTCGACGTCGATCCGCAGGATCTTGCCGTACACCGAAGTGAGCAGCTGTGCCTGTTCTGAGGCCTCGTCGTCGCCCACGGAGATGTACAGATAGCCATCCGGTCCGAACTCCACGGTGCCGCCGTTGTGGTACTTGCTCCGCTTCGGGACGGACATGATCGTCAACGCTGAGGCAGGATCGGCCCGGTCCGGGTTGGTCGCCGAAACGGTGTACCTGGTGACCTGAACCGACGCGTCGTTGGCGGTGCGGTCAACATACACGTACCCGTTCTGACCGAAGTTGGGATCGAATGCCAGCCCGAGCAGACCCTCCTCGGTGCCGGTCGAGGTGTTGTCTGATAGGTCGAGGAACGGCGTCGGCTGGAGTTTGCCGTCGGCGTCGGCGATGCGTACGCGCCCCTCGCGCTCGAGGACAAACAGGCGCTTGCTCCCATCGGCTGGACTGGCCATAAACGTGGGCTCCTTGAGCCCCTTGACCACCGGCTGGAGGGTCAGGTTCTTGCCCACGAACCAGTCGGATTGCGCTCGTGCGCGGGCCCGAGCCAGCACAACATTGGTCACCACTGCGCCGCCCACGATCAGCACGAGGACGGCGGGAACAATCAGCCGGAACCGTCGCATCTCGGCTGCAGGGTAGCATCGACTCTCGCGCCAATGACGGATCGAACGGGTCCACTCGAGGGCTTCCGCGTCCTGGACATCGCCACGATGATCGCCGCCCCATTCAGCGCCGCACTGCTGGCGGACTTCGGCGCCGAAGTCATCAAGCTGGAATTGCCCGCCTCGGGCGACGCGCTGCGCCACGTCGCGCCTATGTACGGGGACCGATCGCTGTACTGGTCCGTCCTGGGCCGCAACAAGTGCTCGATCACGCTGGACCTGCGTGTCCCACGTGGCCGCGAGCTGTTCCTCGCGCTGGTGAAGCGCAGCGACGCGGTCCTCGAGAACTTCCGACCCGGCACGCTCGAACGCTGGGATCTCAGCTACGAAACGATGCGGGACGCTAATCCTGACATCGTGCTCGTCCGTGTCTCGGGCTACGGCCAGGACGGCCCGTACCGCGACAAGGCTGGCTTCGGCACGCCGGCCGCGGCACTCGGCGGATTGACCTACATCACCGGATTTCCTGACCGGCCGCCGATCAGCGTCCCAATTGCCCTGGCCGACTACCTGGCCGGCTTGTTCGGCGCGCTGGGCGCGACCACGGCGCTGCTCGAGCGCGAGCGAAACCGTCAGGGGGGCCAGTGGGTGGACGTGTCGCTGTACGAGTCCGTCTTTCGACTGCTCGAGGCGGTTGTGCCGGCGTACGGCAAGAACGGCCGCGTGCGTGAGCGCCAGGGAAATCGGACCGGCCAGTCGTCGCCCATCGGCAGCTACCGCACGAGTGACGGGCACTACATGGTGCTGAGCGTTTCGACTGACCGCGTCTGGCAGCGCATGACCCAGGCGATGGGCCACCCAGAGTGGGCATCTGACCCGCGGATGCTTGGCAACCCCCAGCGAACGGCCAACGCCGACTACGTTGATGGGCTGGTTGGCGGCTGGTTCGAGGAGCACACCATGCAGGACGCGCAGCGGATCCTCGATGAGGCGGGCGTGCCGGTCAGCCCGATCTACTCCATCGCTGATATTTTCCAGGACCCGCACTATCGGGCCCGCGGCGACATCATCGCCCCGGAGGACCCTGAAATCGGCCCCGTGCCGATGCCGGCCGTGCTGCCGCGCTTTTCGAGGACGCCCGGCAGCGTTCGCTTCGTTGGCCCGCCGCTCGGCGCGCATAACAAAGACATCTACGGTGGCCTGCTCGGCCTGAGCGAGTCCGACCTCGCCGCGCTCGAAGCCGACGGCGTCATCTGAGCGCGGCAATCGGGTCAGTGAAGGATTGCATCGCGTGGCCGAGGTGTGGATCGGCACATCGGGATGGTCGTACAAGCACTGGGAGAAGACGTTCTATCCCGACAAGATGCCGCCGGCCGACAACCTGGCTTTCTTTGCCCAGCATTTCCGCACCGTCGAGATCAATTACTCCTACTACCAGCTGCCACCGCGCGAGACGTTCGCGCTGTGGCGACGCAAATCACCTGAAGGCTTCCTGTTCGCGGTCAAGGCGAGCCGCTACCTGACCCACATGCGCAAGCTGAAGGAGCCACGGGAGCCGCTGCAGCGGCTGCTGGAACACGCCAGTGGCCTGGGCGAGAAATTCGGGCCGGTGCTGTTCCAGTTTCCGCGGCGCTGGGCGGCCAATCTGCCCCGCCTGCGTGAGTTCTTCGCGGCCCTAACGGAGCATCCGCGGCATCGGTACGCGTTCGAGTTCCGCCACCAGAGCTGGCTGGTGGGCGAGGTGTACGAGTGCCTGCGCGAGCACAACGCGGCGCTGTGCCTGCCCATTGGCTGGGGCATTCCGCTCGATGTGCAGCTCACGGCGGACTGGACCTACATTCGCTTCCACGGCGGGAGTCGCAGCCACTTCTTCGAGGATGACGAGCTCGAACCGTGGGCCAGGCGCATTCGCGCCTGGCGCGAGCAAGGCGTGTCCAGTTTCAGCTACTTCAACAATGACACGCTCTGGCAGGGCCGCCCTGCCGCGATCGACAACGCCCGCCGCCTGATCGAGATGGTGGGCTAAAAGCGAGTTTCCCCGGAGGGGACCCCCCAGCAGGGACTTTCCCCGGAGAGGCGCCTCGGCAGCCACTTCCGCTGAGGGGTCCCTTGGCAGGGCATTTCCCCGGAGGGGCAGCTCGGCAGGGCCTTTTCCCGCAGAGGGAACCGCTCAGCCTCAGGGAGAGACTTTCCCCGGAGGGGACCCAGGAGGGACTCTCCACGGAGGGGACACCGAAGAGGGACTTTCCCCGGAGGACGCTTTCCCGAGAGGGGAGCCCGGAGGACGAACTTTCCAGAGGGGACCCGAACAGGGTGTCGGCTGGCGAGGGTGGGGGCGCGCTCGTGGGATCGTTCGGGGCGTTGGGCGTAGGATGAGAAGTGAGAACCATGCCTATCCCTCGTCTTGCTTTTGGCCGGACTGGCCATCAGAGCACGCGCGTGATTTTTGGCGGCGCGGCGTTGGGGCGCGTGTCTCAGGACGTCGCCGACCGCGCGCTCGAGGTGCTGCTCGAGCACGACATCAACCACCTCGACGTAGCGGCGAGCTACGGCGACGCCGAGCTGCGCGTCGCGCCCTGGCTAAAGCGCTACCCTGGGCGCTTCTTCCTGGCGACCAAGACCGGCAAACGCCGCGCCAACGAAGCCCGCGAGGAGCTGGAGCGCTCGCTCGACCGCCTGGGCGTGGACCACGTCGATCTCTGGCAGCTGCACAACCTGTCGGATCCGATCGAGTGGGATACGGCGCTCAGCCCGGGCGGCGCGATCGAGGCGGCCGTTGCCGCGCGCGAGCAGGGCCTGGTGCGGGCCATCGGCGTGACCGGTCACGGCGCCCAGATCGCGGCCACCCATCGCCGCAGCCTGCAGCGCTTCGACTTCGACTCGGTGCTGCTGCCCTACAACTTCGTGACGCTCCAGTCGGCGTACTACCGCGACAACTTCTACGGCCTCAAGGCCACCTGCCAGGAACGGAACACGGCCGTGCAGACGATCAAGTCGCTTGCCTACCGGCCGTGGATGGGCCGCGAGCGAACCGCCACCACCTGGTACCAGCCGCTCGAGGACCAGGCGGACATCGATACGGCGGTGCACTGGGCCCTGGGCGAGCCGGGCATCTTCGTGATCACCACCGGCGATGTGAACGTCCTCCCGAAGTTCCTCGACGCCGCGGAACGGTTCGATAGTCGCCCAGCCGACACCCAGGTGGAGCGGATGGTCGAGCGTCTCCAGATGGAACCCCTCTTCGTGTAGCCCTCAGGGCTGTTTCAAGCTTCTGTAAGGCAGGCAAGCTGCCGGCGGCCCTCCCACCCCGGAGGGGACCCAAGAGGGCGCTTACCCGGAGGGGACCGCTCGGGCAGGGCACGTTCCCCGGATGGCGGCGGCATAGCCATACGCTTCCAGGTGCTGGATACTTGCCGTCGGCCCCAAGATTGATCCCAACACGAACACGGGTATGCCCGAGGACCCCAAATCGGCCGTGGAATAGGCCGGGGTGACTCGCTTCCCCAGGGCGGCACAAGGCCTCGGTCATAAACAGGTTACGCGCGAAGCGGGCGTGAACATGAAGATCAGGTGAATAGTCAGGCGCGCCGAGATCAGGCGACAGACGGCTCTTTGTGCACTGAATACAACACCGGGCGCATGGGCACCCTTGTACCCTGTGGGCGTGCCGGGACGTCCCGCTGTCCAATCCCCGCTCGCACTCGCTCATGAGCCGTCCGGGCCTGGCCCGGCGAGCAGTCTGGCGCTGAGCTTCGAGCATGTGTCCAAGGTGTTCCCCGACGGCACACAGGCGGTGGACGACGTCAGCTTCGACGTCCAGCCGCGCGAGATGGTGGCGATCGTTGGGCCGTCAGGCTGCGGTAAATCGACGCTGCTCAGGCTGGCGTCGAAGCTGACCGAGCCGACCGCCGGCGAGATCCGCATCGGCGACGGCCACGGGCCTCTTGGCTACGTGTTCCAGGAGCCGACGCTGCTGCCGTGGCGAACGGTGCAGCGCAATGTCGAGCTGCTGGCCGAGCTGGCTGGCGTCTCGGCCCAGGAACGCGCCCAGCGCGCGATGCAGGCGATCCGGCTGACAGGCTTGAGCGGCTTCGAGAAGCACCGTCCCCGCGCGCTGTCCGGCGGCATGCGTATGCGCGTATCGCTGGCACGAGCCCTGACCATGCGGCCGCGCATCTTTCTGTTCGACGAGCCGTTTGGTGCGCTCGACGAGATCACTCGTGAGCGGCTCAACACCGAGCTGCTGGGATTGTTCGAACGCGAGGGTTTCGCCGGATTGTTCGTGACGCACTCGGTTGGCGAAGCGGCGTTCATGGCTTCGCGCGTGCTGGTGATGTCGCCGCGGCCGGGCCGCATCGTCGCCGAGATCGCGATTCCGTTCGCCTACCCGCGACCGCCCGAGCTTCGCTTCGACCCGCACTTCGCGGCAGTCGCCGGTCAGATTTCAGCGGCCTTGCGCGAGAAGCTGGCATGAGCGCCCGTAGCGTGGCGTCGCCGCCCAGGCGGCCGCTCGAAGCGTCTGCAGCGCGCACCCCGGCGGCGCACCGCCAGCGGCCGCGGGCCGTGGCCCAGATCGTCGCGCCCGTGCTCGTGTTCGGGCTGATGATCGGCGTATGGCTGTTCATCAGTTACGTGGTGCTCGAGCCGCGCCGGCGGTTTCTCATGCCGCCCCCGCAGGAGGTGGTGGCTGTGGGCCTGCTGGACGCGCGCAACGCCGCGGAGATCCTGTCCGGGCTGTGGTCGACAACACAGGTTGCGCTCGTCGGGCTGGGTGTGGCGATCGCCATCGGCACGCTGATCGCCGTGGCCATGATCCAGGCGCGCTGGATCGAGTGGTCGATCTACCCGTGGGCGGTGGTCCTTCAGACGATTCCGATTCTGGCGATCGTGCCGCTGATCGGCTTCTGGTTTCAGTTCGGCTTCAGCAGCCGCGTCCTGGTGTGTGTGTTGATCTCGCTGTTTCCAATAGTCACCAACACCCTGTTCGGACTGAAGTCGTCCGACCAGCTCCAGCACGACCTGTTCACGCTGCACCGGGCCAGCCGCCTGCAGCGCCTGCTCAAGCTGCAGTTACCGGGTGCGTTGCCGGCCATCCTGGCGGGCTGGCGAATTGCCGCCGGCGCGGCAGTCGTGGGCGCGATCGTGGGTGACTTCTTCTTCCGCCAGGGTGATCCGGGCATCGGTCGGTTGATCGACGACTATCGCGCTCGGCTGCAATCCGACCAGTTGTTCGCTGCCGTGATGCTGTCGTCACTGCTCGGTCTGGTGGTGTTCTGGGCGTTCGGGTTGCTTGGCCGGCTGCTGGTTGGCTCGTGGCACGAGTCGCATCGCTCGACCGAGTGACGGTGAATTCAAACCAATCCTGTACGGGGGTCCGCTCGATGCATCGCTCTCGCTGGTTCGGCTCGACGCTCGCTGGCCTTGTGGCCACGTTGCTGGTCGCCGGGTGCGCTCCCGCGGCGCCGGCACCGGCTCCGACAACCGCTCCAACGGCGGTTCCGAAGCCGACAACGCCGGCGGTCGCGGCTTCACCGGCCACGGCGGCCTCACCGGCCGCGTCTCCAGCCGCGTCCCCAGCTGCATCACCCGTCGCCAGGCCGGCGGCGTCGCCGTCGGCCGTCGCGGCGGCTTCAGTCGTGCCGTCGCCGAGCGCCGTCGCTGGCGCGGCGCCCGCCGCCG
>CBJLVJ010000006.1:0-15959 GCA_966426465.1 uncultured bacterium
CAGCAGGGCGAGAGTGGAACGTCGGCGGCACGTGGAACGTCAACCTGTATTTGCGTTCGGCGCAACCAGTTACCCAGACCGTCGGGTCGCTCACGCTGTACCGCATCGACCCGGTGGGCAAGCTGACGCCGCTGTTTCACGGGACCAGCGCGGGGCTCACGCTGCCGCTCGGGACCACATACAGCCTGGCGAGCTGGTCCGTCGACGTACCAAATCCCACGCTGGTCAATCCGTTGGAGCGCTACGCGGTCGAGCTCGGCGTTGACACGAGCCAGCCGGGCAGCGTCTGGCTTGGACTGGATGCGCCAGCCCAGGCGTCGCGCATCACGCATGACCTGGTCACTGGCACCGCGGTCGACGGTTTACGCGAGACACACGCCCGCGTCGGCCAGGACACCCCGCTCGGCTCGATGCAGTGGCTGGCGCCCGTAGACGCACCGGCAGCCGCGCTGCCGGTCGGGTCGAACTTCCGCGTGCGCTTCCAGGTGTGGAACGACGGCGCAGCGGCGCAAGCCTGGCAGCCGCGGCTGGAGTGGGCGGCCGTGGCGGCGACGATGGCCTGGGCGGCGGTGCCGACCTCAGCGGGCGCCGCGCCGTTTTTCACCAGCAGCACGACGCAGTACGGCAACGGGACAGCCATCCCCGTCGGCGGCTTCGCCCTGGGCAACGGCCCGGTGGGGATCGTGCCTCAAGCGGGCGTGGCGTATGCCGGCGCCAACCCGGGCGGCAGCTTCAGCCTGAATGGCAGCAGCTACACTTAGTTCGAGTTCAACGTACAGGCGACGTCCGCCGCGGCGGTGGCCAGGCCCTATGCCTTCCGGCTCACCGACAACGGCACCTTGCTGACCTCCTCAGCCGTGAGTGGCGAAGTGTCCGTCCGCACGCCCCAAAGTCCGCTGAGCCCCCACGTGACTGTCGGACAGACACCGGACAACTGCGGCGCCTGCCACCGCTCGCACACCGGCCAGGGTCCGATGCTCCAGAAGTTCTTCGACGACAAACAGGTGTGCCTGAGCTGCCATGACGGTACCGGAGCTCAGCCCAGCCTGAGCGGCGAGTTTTCGGCGACGAGCCACCATCCTATCGGCACGACCAATTCGATTCATCGCCCGAATGAGGGTCAGAGCCCCGGCTGGAACGTGGGAGCCACGCGCCACGTCGAGTGCATGGATTGCCACAACCCGCACAAGGCGCCCAGCGGGGTCTCGACACCCGGCTTTGGCGACGCGGCCAACGACATCAGCGGCATCTGGGGCGTCATCCCGTCCAATTCAACAGCCAACGGGGGTGGCGTCAGCAGCTTCACGCGCACGACGGCAGTGACACGCGAGTACCAGTTGTGCGAGAAGTGCCACTCCTCATATGCCTACAACTCCACTCCGCCCACGGCTCCCTCGGGCACGTTCACCGAAACCGACCAGTCGAAAGAGTTCAACCCGAACAACCAGAGTTACCACTGGGTCGAGAACGACCTGACCGCGGCGAGCGGGTTCACGCCACGGACATCGGACCCCACGCGAGTCATGACCTTCGTCGCCGGCAGCAACATGAACTCGTCGACACGCCTGAACTGCACGAGCTGCCACGGTAGCGCGACGGCCGGCGACCCGCCCGGTGCGCACGGCTCGAGCTCGCCGTTCATCCTGCGCGGCTCGTGGGCGCCCGGCCAACAAAACCTGTGCTTGTCGTGCCACGACCCGCGCACCTACACCAGCGCGGGCAGCGAAGATACGCCGGGCAAGACCAGTTTCTCGGGCGAGAAGCCGAACCTGCATGCCTTCCACATGGGCGAGGAGAAAGTTCAGGCCAACGGCTGCCAGTCGTGCCATAGCGCGATACCGCACGGCAGCCAGAACCGCGCGCTGCTGGCGCCTATCACGAACCCGCGTGACGCGACCAACCAGAACTCGAGGCTCAGCGCCGTTCGCCCTCCGAACCCAGGCACGTGGCAGCAGAGCAGCTGCACCACGTCCTGTCACGACTGATGAGCAGGCATAACTCGGGTGTTACGCGCGCCGCATCGCCGTTCACCGCCCTGTAACTTCCAACGCGCGAAGCTTGGTCCAACGAGTTGAGCGCGTGTGAGCGGTATGGACACACAGATAACACTCCTCATGGGCCTGGGATTACTTCTGGGAGTGGTCCTGCTGATCGTGGTTGTCCTGTGGCTTCCGGCTGACATGGAGAGTGGCATTGAATCCCACACCCGGCCGACCAATCCCCGCGGAGGACGCTGAAAGAGCATGTCGCCTGAATCCGAAGCCACGCGGCGCCGTTTCCTCGCGACGCTGGGCGCCCTGGGCGCTGGCGCGCTGGTCGGCCCGACCGTTGCTGCTCATGCGCAGGGCGAGCACTCGCACGACAGCCAGCCACAACCCGCTCTGGCCCGGACCGATAGCGCGACGCAGGCCCAGGCGCACGTTGCGGGGGCCACGGCCGATACATCCTCAGCGCCAGACGCCGAACATCAGTGGGCGATGGTCATCGACCTCCGCCGCTGCGACGGTTGCGAGCGGTGCACGCAGGCGTGTCAGGAGCTTCATCACCTCAATCCCGATCAAAAGTGGATCAACGTCTACCGCATCGAGAACGCCAACGGACAGACGCACTTCATGCCGCGTCCGTGTATGCACTGCGAAAACGCACCGTGCGTCAAGGTCTGCCCCGTCGCGGCAACCTTCAAGAAGGCGGACGGCGTGGTGCTGGTCAATCAGAACACCTGCATCGGCTGCCGCACCTGTATGGCGGCATGTCCGTATGAAGCGCGCTACTTCAACTGGAATGAGCCCCCACCCGCCCCGACGCTGCTGGAGCAGCCGATGCCGGAATTCCCGGTGCCGCAGCAGCGAGGCACAGTTGGCAAGTGCATTCTGTGTGTCCACAACACCGGCGTGGGCAAGCTGCCGGCGTGTGTCGATGCGTGCACGATGGGCGCGCTGTACATCGGCGACCTGAAGACGGACGCCGCCACCAATGGCACCGAGACGGTGAAGCTGTCGCGATTTCTCAAAGAAAATGACGCGGTGCACTATCGCGAAGAGCTTGGTACTCGACCGCGCGTCTGGTACATCCCGGGCCACGGCCAGAAGTTGGGTCAGTGATATGCACGCCACCTTGCCAATCCTCGACGACGTGCGCGCGGCCGCCATCCGACCGATCGGCGCTCCGGGCCGCTCGTTCTGGCTGCTCGCCGCGATGCTGAGCGCCGTCGTCGCTGCCGGCGCCGTCGCCTACGTCAACCAGTTCATGACCGGCCTCGGTGCAGCCGGTTACTCCGACAACGCCTTCTGGGGTATCTACGAGGCGGACCTGGTCTCGTTCATCGCCGTCAGCTACGGCGGCGCGCTCGTGTCGGCCATCCTGCGGCTGACGCAGGCCCAGTGGCGGGCGCCGATCACGCGCCTGGCCGAAGGCACCGCGCTGTTTTCGCTGCTGGTCGGCATGGGTTTCGCCCTGATCCATCTGGGGCGACCCGATCGCGTGTGGCGCATGATCGTTGCCCCCCAGCTCGCTTCGCCGATCGTGTGGGACTTTGTCGTCATCACCACCTACCTGGTAGCCACCACCATCTTCCTGTACCTGCCGCTGATTCCGGACCTGGCCATCCTGCGAGATCGTGCCGTCGGACCGCGCTGGTTGACGGCGGTGTATCGGTTCCTGGCACTCAACTGGAAATGGCTTCCGGTGCAGCGCGTGGCGCTCGAGCGCACCACGATGGTGGTCGCGATCGTGATCATCCCGCTGGCGGTGTTCGTGCACTCCGTCCTGAGCTGGGCCTTTGCATTCACCGGCCGGCCTGGCTGGGACAGCACCATCTTCGCGCCCTACTTCGTTGTCGGCGCGCTGTACGCGGGCATCGGCATGGTGATCCTCGTCGTCGCCGGTTTCCGCAAGGGTTACCACCTCGAACCATTCATCGGCCTCAAGCACTTCCGCTACCTGGCCTATCTGCTCGTCACGTTGGACCTCGCGTACCTGTACTTCACCTTCACGGAGCTGATCACCGAGGGCTACGTCATGAACGAGGAAACCGTGCCAGTGCTGGAGGCGCTCTTGATGGGCCAGTACGCACCGGCCTTCTGGCTGTTCATCGCCGCGGGCGGCATTCTGCCACTGCTCATGGTCGGCATCCCGCGCACGCGCAGCATCAACGGCATCGTCTTCACCTCCGCTGTGGTGGTCGCGGCGATGTGGCTCAAGCGCTTGTTGATTGTCGTGCCGGCGGTATCGCACCCGCTGATCTCAGGCACCTGGGGCGCCTTTCAGCCGACGTGGGTACCGCTGGTGATCACCGTCGCCGCTGCCTGCTCCATCCCGCTGGCGCTGATGGTGTTCTTCAAGCTCTTTCCAATCCTGTCGATCTACGAGATGGAAGAGATCGCCGCGGAGGCGGCACATTGATGCAGCGCTTCATACCGATTCTGTGCGTGTTACTCGCTTTGGCCGCGCCGGTTGCTTTTGCCCAGGACGACGGTGGGCCGCGACTGACGCTCGACCCGCCCACGCGGACCAACAAACCGGGTCAGCTGGTACTCAGTGCAACGCTCATCGGACCGGGTGGCAAGCTCCTCGCCGATCAGCAAGTCCAGTTCTACCAGCGTGTCGACCTGTTCGGGCCACGCGAGGCGCTGCTCGGCGCGTCGTCCACTGACTCATCCGGGGTGGCCCTGCTGGTGTACGAGCCGGTCGAGCGGGGTCGCTTGTCCCTGGTCGCCCGTTTCGCCGGCGACGCCACTCTGGCCAAGGCCGAATCCACCGCCAGTGTCGACGTCAGCGACACGAACGAGCCCCTGCCGAACGAGCCATTGCCGTTCGCGGCGCTGCGCCCCTGGCTACCGTTGGGTATAGGCGGCGCGGTCGCTTCGGTGTGGCTGGTCCTGCTGGGTGTGTTCGCGTTGGCAGTCTTCAGGATCCGCGCGGCCGGCGCCGTGCGCTCGGCGGAGCCCGCGGACGAGGCGAAGGCCTGATTCAGCGGGGCCGATGGCGCCCCGCCGGGGGCGGAGCTACACCGATCCGCCGCCGACAGGCGGGAAGATGTCGAGGCTGTCGCCCGCCTGGAGGCGGGTGTCCATGCCGTGCTCGAGATACGGCGCGTCGCGTCCGTTGACCATCACATGCACATGCCGCCACACTTTGCCATGGTCGTCGAGCAGGTGTGAGCGGAGGGCAGGGTAGCGGGCGATCAGCTCGTTCACCAACCCCCACACGGTTCGACCATTCGCGTCATCGAGCTCGACGACGCGGCCGCCCACCACCTGTCGCAACGTGGCGTACAAAACGACCCGCATGAACGTGTCAGGCCGGACGACCCTCGTCGTCGACCTCGAGCGCCTGGATGCTGCTCAGTAAGCCGATAATGCGTTTCCTGGTGTGGTGGTCGACGAAGCTGAAGCCGGTACCCGCTTCCGCGCCAGTACCGGCACCGCCACCCTCGGTGAAGCGAACCGTGCCCACTTCAAACGAAGAGCCTCCGCCCCGTTCACCCACGTCTTCGACGGCATGCCATCCGTCGGCCAGCAAGACTCGCCGGACACGCCCTGCTTTGACGTCCAGAGCCATGCCCGCTAGGGTACGGGATCGGCCGGCACCGGACGATAGTCGATTTCAAGCTCGCGCAACTTCTCTTCGGGCACCACGCCGTTTCGCCAGCCGCGAGCGGCGTAGTACTCCTCGAGCATCAGGTCCAGCTCGCACACGTGTCCAACCGAGCCACCCATGGTCGACGGCTCCTTGAGGAATCGCTCGGGCAACGAGTCGCTGCCCTCGCCGAAGCCGGCCAGGTTGTTGTAGTAGCGCTCCAGGTTGTAGACCCGTTCACCGATCTTGACCACATCCTCGGTGGTGCACGGAAAGCCGGTCATTGCCGCGTACTGCGCGGCGTACTCCTCGACACCCTCGGCAAACGAGCTGAACTTGCACAGGTCCAGGCTGTCGGAGAAGGCGAAGATGTCCTGGAACAGTTTGACCAGGTTGCCCTTTCCCCGCCACGCGAGTGGATCGGTTTTCACGGGGATGAGCCCCAGCTCGCTGGCCGGCGTATACGCGCGCAGATGGCACGCGCCGCGGTTGCTCGTGGCGTAGCCCAGGCCCATCCCTTTGAGCCCGCGTGGATCGTAGGCCGGCACCGCCTGACCCTTGACCGTCATGGCCAGCTCCGGATGTCCGAGCTGCGCAGCCGCGCGAGCCGGACCCTCGGCCAGCAGATCGCCGACGCCCTGGCGCCGGGCAATCGCTTCGGCCAATGCCACCACACCCGGCGCATCAGCCCAGGCAAGCGTCCGGTCTCCATTGACGAAGCCCTTTTGCGTCGCCTCCATGAGGATCGAGAAGCAGTGGCCGATCTCGATCGCGTCCATGCCGAAGTCGTTGCACTGGTCGATCACCTTGGCGACGGTCGCCACGTCGTCGATGCCGCAGTTGGCGCCAATCGACCATGCCGGTTCGTACTCGACGCTTTCCATGCGCAGACCGGCGTACGGGCCAGACTTGATCTCCACCTCCTTCTTGCAGGCGACCGGACAGGCGTGGCAGGTTGGATTGTGCACCAGCAGGTGCTCTTTGACGTATTCGCCGCTGAGCAGCTCCGCTTTGTCTCCGAAAGCCGTCTCCTGGCTGTTGTACGTAGGCAGGGCGCCGATGGTGTTGGTGATATTCATCAACACGTTGGTGCCGTACACCGACAGGCCGCCCTTCCTGGGGCTGGTAACGTTGGCCGGGTCCATGATCCTGGCCAGCGCCTGCTTGCGGGCCGCCGCGAATGCGGCTGGATCGTTCGGCTGCGGAGTTTTGCGCGTGGCTTTGATGACCACCGCTTTGAGCTGCTTGCTGCCGCCCACCGCGCCGGTGCCGCCGCGACCGCTGGCGCGGTCCATCTCGTTGATCCAGGCGCCGAAGCGGACCTGGTTCTCGCCGGCCTGTCCGATGGCGATGACGCTGAGGTCCTTCTCTCCGTACAGCTGCTGGAAGTGCTTGACGGTGTCATGGACGCCAAGCCCCCACACCGCCGCTGCGTCGAGCAGCTCCACCTGGTCATCATGCACATAGGCGTACCTTGGGCCGGTCGCCCGACCCGTGAAGAGCAGGCCATCGAAGCCTGCCCAACGCAGCCGGGCGGCCGACCAACCCCCGTGATGGCTGTCGGTCACGGTCCCCGTGAGTGGCGACTTGGTGACCACAGCCATCCGTCCGCTCATGTTCGCCTCCGTGCCGGTGAGGGGACCATTCAGGAAGCACAGCAGGTTGTCAGGGCCGAGCGGGTCGACCTGCGGGCCGTTCTCGAGCACGTAGCGCACGCCCAGGCCGCGCCCACCGACGTACTTGCGCGCCCAGTCCTCGGGAATTGCCTCGTACGCAATGCTGGCACTCGACAGATCCACCCGTGCTACCCGGTTGGCATACCCACCAGGAACCATCATGGTTGTCCTTTCCTCATCGACACGGTCACGTGCGGGAAAACTAGCGAAGATCGAAGACCAGCCGCGCCTTGACGCGCGCCTGCTCGACCTCTTCGAAGGCGTTATTCACATCCTCCAGGTTGATGGTCTCGCGGATAACGCGGGTCTTGCCCATCTTGTGCAGCTCGTAGGTCTCCTGGAGATCGACGCGGGTACCGACGATGGATCCGGCGATGTGGATGCCGTTGAGCACCGTTTCGAAAATCGGGACCTGGACAAAGTTGTCCTGGGGCAACGCGACAAACACGAGTGTGCCGCCCCGCCGAAGCGAGCGATAGGCCTGCTCGAAAGCGCGCGGCGCGACCGCGACCGAAATCGCGGAGTCGGCTCCACCCAACTTCTGGATGGCTTCGACCGGGTCCTCTTCTCGGCCGTTGACGGTGAAGTCGGCGCCCAGCTCGCGTGCCAGGTCGAGTTTGTCCGGCACCACGTCGACGGCCACGACCGCCGCGCCAGCCGCCTTGGCGTACTGCAGCGCCAGGTGGCCGAGCCCACCGATGCCGAACACTGCGACCAGGTCGGATGGGCGCGCGCCCGAGACCTTGACGGCCTTGTAGGTCGTGACGCCAGCGCAGGTCAGCGGCGCAGCGTCGAGCGGATCGATCCCGTCCGGCACCTTGCCCACGAACTTGGCATTGGCGATGGCGTACTGTGCGTACGCGCCGTCGAGGAAGTAGCCGGTATTGAGCTGCTTCTGGCACAGCGTCTCCCAGCCGGAGGCACAGTACTCGCACGCGCCGCAGGCATACCCCAACCAGGGCAGTCCGACACGGTCGCCCTCCTTGACCTCGGTGACGCCCGGGCCAAGCAGCTGGACGATGCCCACGCCCTCGTGGCCCGGGATGAGCGGCAGCTTCGGCTTGACCGGCCAGTGTCCCCTGGCAGCGTGGATGTCCGTATGACACAGGCCCGACGTCTCGATCTTGACCAGGACCTCGCCGGGTGCGGGCAGCGGAATGGGAATTTCTTTGATCGCCAGTGGCCTGGTGAAGTCCTCCACGACGGCCGCCTGCATAGTCCCCAGACCCTCCGCCAACGGGCGTTCCGTCGCCGTGCGTATTCCTGTACTCACCGTTGCCATTTCGTCTTGCCGCCTTTCTGCCCTGAGCTCCAGGACACTGAGTACCAGTCGAGTGTGCGGGCGTACCTGGCCAGTGGCACGCTCCTGACGGGTGGTTTCGGCACCTCGCCGACGGGTAGGACGGGCCTACCCCACGGAGTAGGTGGACGTCTTCGACACCTGCTCGATCATCGTCAGCAGCTCATTCAGGTCGAACGGTTTGGTCAGCGCACCACGGACGCCATAGCTGCGCAATTGCTCGGCCAGCCGGGCCAGGTTGGGGCTTGCCGACATGAGCACGATCGGGATGCCTGCGGCGTGGTCAAGCGACCAGCAGGTCTTCACGAATGTAGGCCCGTCTACGATCGGCATCATCAGGTCCAGGAGGATGACATCCGGGCGAGCGCGCTGGAGTTTGAGCAGGGCCTCCCGGCCGTTCGCCGCCTGGTCAACCAGGTAGCCCTCACAGGCCAGGATGTCGGACAGCACCGCGCGTATCGAGGCGTCATCCTCGACGACGAGCACGCGTTCGAGCGCCACGCGCGGTGACTGCGACACCGAGTCTGTTCCGCCGGGCATTAACCCGCGAGTGCGTCGTCAACGTATCCGCGCAGCTTGTTGCGCACCTTGGGACTGCGTAGCTTGGCCAGCGCGGCCGATTCGATCTGACGTACGCGCTCGCTGGTGACGCGCAGCATCTCGGCAATCTCGCTCAGGCTGTACTCGCGCCCGCTGTCCAGCCCGTAGCGCAAACGCAAGACGGAGCGCTCACGCTCCGTCAGGACCTGCATCGCCTCCTGCACGTGTCCTTTGAGCATCGCCATCGCGACCAGGTCGTGGGGGCTATGCACCGACCGATCGGCAATCAGGTCGCCCAGTGTGCCGCGGGTGTCACGTCCAATCGGTGTCTCCAGCGAGACCGGCTGACGGACAGAGGCGAGGATCTCCTGGACCTTGTTCGCCTGGAGTCCGAGCCTGTCGGCGATCTCGGTCATCTTCGGCGCGTGTCCCAGCTCCTGCTGCAGGTCGCGCGCGGCCTTGTACACATCGCCAATGGCGGCGACGATCTGTGTTGGCACGCGGATTGGCCGAACCTGGACCGAAATAGCGCGCGTCATTCCCTGACGGATCCACCAGTAGGCGTACGTACTGAAGCGATAGCCCTTGCTCCAGTCGAATTTCTCGACCGCGCGGGCGAGGCCGATGTTGCCTTCCTGGATCAGGTCCAGGAGCGGTACGCCGCGGTTCACGTACTGGCGCGCGACGCTCACCACGAGGCGCAGGTTAGCCTCGGTAAACGTGCGGCGGGACTGTTCGCCCTGCGCGACCGCCTCTTCGAGAGAGGCCCGCTCAGCTTCGGGCAGATTAGCACCGTGCTTCAGGAGGCGCCGCGCGCTCTTGCCGGCCTCGATCAGCTGGGCAAGCTCGACCTCCTGTTCCGCTGTCAGCAGCGTGACCGCTGCAATGTCACGCAGGTAAAGTCCGGCGGGTGATGCGCGCGCCTCGTCGACTCGCGCCAGCTCGGTTGAAAAGGTAGTCATGACCGCTTCACCTATGCAGCTACTCTGACAGGGCTCGCCACCGGGTGCCTCCCGTCCCGGGGTGGTCCGTACCCACCCGTGGAGGTAGCTTGTCGTCAGGCGGTCGCGCCGAGCTAGCTTGCGAGGTGGTCTTCGACCAGCGCGTCGCGGGGGCTGACGAACCGGTAGCCTCGGCCGCGTTCGGTCTCGATGTACTCCGGCGCGTCCGGTCGGCGAAGCTTGGCGCGCAAGCGGCTGATGAATACCTTCAGGTACTCGGGCCCAGCATGGTACTCAGCGCCCCACACGCGATCCAGCAGCGCCTGGTGCGACATGAGATGGCCGGCGTTGCGCACCAGATGATACAGGAGCTTGAACTCGACCGGTGTGAGCTTGACTGAATGCCCCGCCACGGTCACGTCCTGGTTCTGGAAATGGATGGCGAGGTCGCCAGCGACGAAATCGGGCAGACTCTTCACCGGCGGAGGCATCTCCGCCCGGCGTAGAACGGCCTTCATGCGCGCCATCAATGCCAGGTGACTGAACGGCTTGAGCACATAGTCATCCGCGCCGAGCTCCAGCCCGCGCACCTGGTCGATATCTTCGCCGCGTGCGGTCAGCATGACGACCGGCACGTCCGACACGCGACGGATTTCCTTCAGCACTTCAAGACCATTCATGCGCGGCATGGACACATCGAGGAGCACGATGTCAGGGTCCTCCTGAAAGAAGTGCTCCAGGCCTGTTTCGCCGTCGGCCGCCAGCACCACGTCGGCGTCCTGCCACTGCAATTGCAGGCCCACCTGGAGCGCGTCGCGCAGGCGCGGGTCGTCATCGACCACCAGCACCTTCATACGGGTAGTTTGATGCCGTACAGGTCTGGTCACCACGCCCGGCCGGGTGGTCTTGCCCACTACCCCGCCGGGTAGCGCCTGTCGCCGCGCCTCGTGCCGGGCAGTCTACCCCGCGCGACAAGTACTATCTGCGGAGATTGGAACCATGCGAGTTCTGATTGCCGACGATCACACCATCTTTCGCGACGGGCTGCGCAGCCTGCTCGAAGCGCGCGGTGTCGAGGTGGTCGGCGAGGCGCGCAACGGACGCGAGGCGGTCGAGCAGTCGAAGCGGCTGCAGCCCGAGGTGGTGCTGATGGACCTGAACATGCCCGAGCTCGATGGGCTCGCGGCAACGCGGCTGATCAGCGCCGAGCAGCGCAACGTGAGCGTAGTCATCCTGACCGCGTCCGAGGAG
This sequence comes from uncultured bacterium, assembly GCA_966426465.1. Classification (GTDB taxonomy): domain Bacteria; phylum Chloroflexota; class UBA6077; order UBA6077; family CF-72; genus CF-72. Next base: position 11,286 of record CBJLVJ010000006.1, read on the forward strand.
GACGCCGACCTGTTCGAGGCGATCAAGAGCGGCGCCCAGGGCTATCTCTTCAAGAACCTCGCCTCGGATGAGCTGTTCCGGCTGCTCGACGGGGTAGCGCGCGGAGAGCCGGCACTGACGCCCGCGTTGGCGCGCAAGCTGCTGGGCGAGTTCTCGCGACCGCGGGCGCCGGCGCCGACGCGCAGCGCTGAGGGCGTCGCCCTCGAGGCGCTCACCGAGCGCGAGCGGGAAGTGCTCGAGCTGCTGGTGCAGGGCGTGACCAGCAACCGCGACCTGGCCGAGCGGCTGGTGGTCAGCGAGAACACGGTCAAGTACCACTTCCGAAACATCCTGGACAAGCTCCACGTGCAGAACCGCGCGCAAGTGGTGGCCTACGCGGTGCGGCACGGCATGGTGCAGCCCGACTAGGATGCCGCGGTCAGCCGGAGGGTCGCCGGGTGCTGAACGCTGATCTCGAGCATGCGCTGCAGCGCAGCGCGGCGGCGGAGGCGCGCTTCCGTGGCCTGCTCGAGGCAGCACCTGACTCGGTCGTGATCGTCGACCAGGGCGGCACCATCCAGATGGTCAATCGCCAGGTCGAGGTGCTCTTCGGCTATCCGCGCGAGGAGCTGCTCGGCCAACCTGTCGAGGTGCTGATGCCCGAGCGCTTCCACGGTCGCCACGTCGGCCATCGCATGAGCTATTCCCACGACCCGCACACCCGACCGATGGGTGTCGGCCTGGAGCTGTTCGGTCGGCGCAAGGACGGCTCCGAGTTCCCGGTCGAAATCAGCCTCAGTCCGATGCGCTCCGACGACGAGTCGGTGGTCATCAGTATTATTCGCGACGTCACCGGTCGCAAGGAGACCGAGCAGCGCATCCGAGCCGCGGCTGTCGCTCTGGCACGGTCAAACGCCGAGCTCGAGCAGTTCGCGTACGTCGCGTCGCACGACCTCCAGGAGCCGCTGCGGATGGTCGCCAGCTATACCCAGCTGCTCGGGCGCCGCTACCGCGGTAAGCTGGACGCGGACGCCGACGAATTCATCGGCTTCGCGGTGGACGGCGCGCGCCGCATGCAGGAGCTGATCAACGACCTGCTGACGTATTCCCGCGTGGGTACCCGCGCGCTGCAGCTCGAGCAGGTCGAAGCGGGCAAGCTGGTTGAGGGGGTCGCCGGCGACCTGGCCGCGGCCATTGACGAAGCCGGGGCGTCCGTCACGCATGACGAGCTGCCGGTCGTCCGCGCCGACCGCGTCCAGCTGCGCCAGTTGTTGCAGAATCTGATCGCCAACGGCATCAAGTTCAGCCGACCTGATACACCACCCCATGTGCACGTCTCCGCCACGCGCGGGCCGAGCGCCTGGACATTTGCCATCAGCGACAGCGGCATCGGCATCGAAGCAGAGTACCTGGACCGGATCTTCGTTTTGTTCCAGCGTCTGCACTCGCGCGGCGAGTACCCCGGCACGGGCATCGGTCTGGCCATCTGCAAGAAGATCATCGAACGCCATGGTGGGCAGATCGATGTGGAATCCGAACCGGGCAAGGGCACGACCTTCCGCTTCACTCTCCCTGCTCAGGAGGAACGCAGATGACAGGTTCACCTGGCGGCGGTCGGCCCATCGAAATCCTCCTGGTCGAGGACAATCCCGGCGACGTACGGCTGACCGTCGAAGGGCTCAAGGAGGGCAAGGTCCGCAACAATCTGCACGTCGCGCGCGATGGCGTGGAAGCGATGGCGTTTCTGCGTCGCGAGGGCGCATACCGCAACGCGGTGCGACCAGACCTGATCCTGCTGGACCTCAACCTGCCGCGCAAGGATGGCCGCGAGGTGCTGCAGGACCTGAAGCATGATCCGGTGCTGCACTCCATCCCGGTGGTGGTGCTCACGACCTCGCGCTCCGAGCAGGATGTCCTGCGCAGCTACGAGCTGCAGGCCAATTGCTACATCACCAAGCCGGTCGACCTCGAGCAGTTCATCACAGTGGTCAGGTCGATCGAGGACTTCTGGCTGACGATTGTGACGTTGCCCCGTCCGTGAGTCAGTCCATCAACAGCATCCACGCGCTGTTGATCGAGGACAATCCCGGCGATGCGCGGCTCATCCGCGAGATGTTGCGCGAATCTACCGCGAGCGGGACCGCGTCCGTTCAGCTACGCCACGCGGACCGGTTGTCGACCGGCCTGGAGCAGCTACACACCGAAGCCGTCACCCATGTGGTCTTGCTCGATCTGTCTTTGCCGGACAGCAGCGGCTTCAATACATTCAAAGCCGTGCGCGAGGCGGTGCCGGGGGTGGCCGTTGTCGTGCTGAGCGGCCTGGATGACCAGGACCTCGCCGTCAAAGCCGTGCAGGAGGGTGCCCAGGACTACCTGGTCAAGGGCCAGGTGGACGGCGGCACGCTGTTGCGGGCCATGCGCTACGCCGTCGAGCGCCAGCGGCTGGAGCAGCTCAGGCGCGAGCTCGAGCGACAGCGGGACGAGTTCTTTTCGAGCGTCTCGCACGATCTGCGAACGCCGGTCGCGGCCATCAAGGCGGCCATAGGCGTCGTGCTGGCCAACGAGCCGGCCGGTATGCCGCCGTCGCTCCACCGCCTGCTTGGCAACATCGACCTGGCCGCGGACGAGCTGGCCCGGCTCATCGAAGACCTGCTGGAGGTCGCGCGCTTGCAAGCCGGCCGGATCGAGCTGTGGCACTCGACCGTGGATCTTCGCGACGTGGTCACGCGCGCGGTGCGTGCGCTGGAGCCATTGACCGAGGGCCGCCACCAGCACGTCGATATGAGTCTTCCGCCCGAGGCGGTCATCGCCTCGGTCGACGTCGAGCGGTTCGGGCGGGTGCTGCGCAACCTGATGGGCAATGCCAACAAGTACGGACGCGAAGGGGGCCGTATCGGCGTCAGCCTCGAGCAGACATCCAGGGAGGTGTGCCTGGCCGTCAGCGACGACGGTCCAGGGATTCCCGCCGACCAGCACGAGCGGATCTTCGAGCGGTTCTATCGGGTAGGTGGGGCCGCATCGTCCGGAACGGGACTCGGGCTGGCCATCGCCCGCGGTCTGGTGGACCTGCACCGTGGCCGGCTGTGGGTCGAAAGCACGCCCGGCCACGGCAGCGTGTTCCGCGTCGCGGTGCCGCGACCCTGAACGTGGCCCACCCGCTGGGATAGGCGGGACTACCCGCTCAGGCGTGGCGAGTCGGCGCCCTGTTCCGGACACTCACAGTCATTACCGAACCACGTCCGGAGGTCTGCCTGCCATGCCCACTCCCACTCCACCGAGTCGTTTCAGCCAGGCCGGAACCTTGCTCATATTCGGCATAACGATTGCGCTCGGCGCCCTGTTGCTGCCGGCGCTGCTCCTGCTGATTCCGAGCAAGACGGCCACGAGCCCGACCACGACGACTACGACGACTACGACGACGAGCACCGCGGCCGAAGAGATCCACCTTGGCGTCAAGGAGTGGAGCTTCCAGCCGGGGCAGTTGCAACTGCCGGCGGGACGCCCCGTCACGCTCACCCTGGACAACACGGGTCAGCTGGACCACGACGTGAGCATCCCGTCGCTCGGGATCCGGTTGAAGGCGGCAGCCGGCAAGAGCGCCAGCCAGACCGTGACCGCTACGAGCCAGGGCACGTTTGAGTTCCTGTGCTCGCTCCCCGGCCACAAGGAAGCTGGCATGAAGGGCCAGGTGACCGTTGGTGCTCAATCCAGCGCAACCACGACCGGTGCCGACACTGCCCCTCACGATCAGATGGTTGACGCCGCGGCGACGCATACCTCCCACGCGGCTGTCGAGACGACGGCCACCAGGGGCAACCAGCCGCTCACCTATACCCTGGACGGCGACACGAAAGTTTTCGACCTCAAGGCGCAGCATGTGCGCTGGGAAGTCCTGCCGGGCGAGTTCGTAGACGCGTACGCGTACAATGGCTCCGTCCCAGGTCCGCTGATTCGTGCTACCGAGGGCGACAAGGTCCGCATCAACTTCACCAACGAGTTGCCCGAGCCGACGGTCATCCACTTTCACGGCCCGAAGCTGCCCAACAGCATGGACGGGGTGGCGGACGTGACGCAGAAGCTCATCGCGCCGGGTGAGACCTTCAGGTACGAGTTCGTGGCCCAGCCAGGTGGCACATTCATGTATCACACCCACCACAACTCGGCCGAACAGGAAGGGAAGGGGCTGTACGGCGTATTCATGGTCGATCCAAAGGTCCGGCCGGTCGAGTACGACAAGGAAGTTATCCAGGTGCTGTCCGAGCTCGGCGGGTATTACCTGATCAACGGCAAGGCGTTTCCGGCAACGGATCCGATCCAGGCCAGGGTTGGGGAACGGGTCATGATTCGCCTGGTCAACCTGGGCCAGATGACGCACCCGATGCACATGCACGGTCATCCCTTCAAGATTGTCGGTACTGACGGTTACCCGGTACCTGAAGGCCAGGTGCTGACCAAAGACGTGGTCAACATCGGTCCCGGCGAGCGGTACGACCTGTTGATGACCGCCGATAACCCGGGCACGTGGCTGTTCCATTGCCACATCCTCACGCACGTCCAGAACCATGGCGTGGAGCCCGGCGGAATGATTACGGTGATCAAGGTCGACGAGTAAGCCTCGCCTCGTCCCCGCCTGGAGGACCTTGGGCCTACAGGCGGGCGCCGAGGGGCCGGCGGGGAGCGACCGTCTCGATGCGC
>CBJLVJ010000007.1:0-15441 GCA_966426465.1 uncultured bacterium
TCGAGAAGGCCGAGCGGACGATGCCCACATCCGTAGTGGAGCTCATCGCGGCCCGACCGTCGCCGACGCCCAGTACGCCGAAGCCCCGCGCCCTCAGGGCCCGGACGAGGAGTTCCTCGGGTGTTCGGTTGATCTCGAGGTTCACCACCAGAGATTCTGCATCGAGCGCTGCAGCATGACGTGACAGCGCGCGGATGTGCCGGCGTACCGAATGAGCGAGACGGTCTGCTCCGCCCAGACTTTCAGGAACTCGCGGTGAACCCAGAGGCCGCCGAGCCGCACGCCAGCGCATTCTGGCACGGGCTGGTAGTGCCGGCGGCCCCGGCTGGGGTGTCGAGCTCAACGAGGACGTCCTCCGCGCCCACGCCTGGCACGCGTGGCCCGCGGCACGTCGGCTACTGCGCGAAGCGCTTCTCAAAGATAATCCACGCAGGCTCGGTTTCGAAGCCGAGCGCAGCGTTGATGCGGAGCATTGCCGTGTTGGTCGTGTCGTTCTGGGTGCGAATCTCGTGGAAGCCTTCGCGGCGGGCGTACTCGAGCGTGCGTAGCTTGAGCGCCGTGGCAATCCCGCGACCGCGGTACATCCGGTGCACGCCCGTGAATCCGACGTGCAGCGTGCCCGGCTGGCGGCTGTCGCGTGACAGGCGGCTGACGCCGACCAGGTGCTCTCCATCGAAGGCGAGAAAGTTCGCCTCCGGCAACGCGTTCGGGCTGTCAATCTGGGTGCTGACGAACTGCTCGAACTGCATCACGCCGTCAGGGTCCGCGGCTGGCTCGTCGTGGCCTGTCAGCGTCTCGAGCTCGTACAGCTCGCGCACCACGGCGTCGCCGCGCAGCGCGCGCTCCGCCGCCAGGGTGGCCAGCCGTATGCTCGCAACAGACGGCGCATCCACCAACCGCGCGCGGTCCAACACCAGCCGCGACTCCCAACGTCGATGGACCTCGACGAACCCGCGGTCGGCCAGAAAGCGCAGGCTGCGCGGCCGAGTCTCGCGCGTCTCGCTGCGCAGGACGAGCGGCTGCCAGGTCGCCAGTGTGTCCAGGAGTGCGTCGTACAGCCGGGCGCCGATCCCGCGGCCCTGCCACGGCGGGTCGACATTGAGCCACAGCCCAAACTTGTGCGGATGAAAGCCCCACCACATGTGGCCGACCTCGCCCGCGGCGACGACCTGCCCCTGTGTTTCCCAGACCAGACGCAGATGGCGCTCGCGCGGCTGGCGGGCGCGGTCGAGGTGCTGGTACGAGTCGACGTCGCGGGCGTGCGTCGGCTCGATGGCAGCGCCGATGGCGGCCAGGCGCGGATAGTCGCGATCCTCGAAAGGCCGCAGCATGCCGGCGGACATTGTCGCAAGGAGAGCAGTAGGACGTGCTGCGATATATCGGAGGACGTACTACGTGCGTACTCGCGCGCGCAACCCGCGACTTGGAGCGGCAGGTGCTCGAGTCAGTCCTCCTCCGGGAAGCAACGACCGCCTGACCGACTGACGTGTCGCTAATCTGCGCGCTGGGCTTTCCGCCTCGTGCCTGGACAGGGGCAGCTGCTCGCCGGCGCTGGTGCAGGCGAGCTGTGACCGCATGAGGCTGACAGATTCGTGAAGGCCGAGCCCACATCACTCGTCGACGTGTTCGGCCGAGAGGGCAGCGCAGTATTTCCCCCACCGACCTCACCGACCAGAGCGCATCTACAGTCCGGCCCGAGTCTCCACGTTACGGCTCATGCCATCACGCCGCACCGCAATCCTTCACACTACGACCTGCCAGCGCGCACGCATTGGTGATCCGCACCAAGCGAGCCGTACCGACGACCCGTCGCCAACGCTTGACGCGCGTTCGGTCGTAGCGCTACCGTTCCCGAGCGCCTTGATGCCGTTCGAGGCGACACCCAAAACCTAACGGAGGGGCTGTCAAGTATGGCCACTGCGATGGTTTACGACATCGGCCTGGGCGATTTTTCCGTCGTCCAGATGGCGCGCGTTCTGGCCCGCCATGCCGAAGCCGGTCTTGTCATCGAAGAGGGACAGGTCTCCAAACGTACACGCGTACGTGCGAAGTGGATGTGGGCGGACGCCGAAATGCGAAAGGCGTACGATCTCGACAACCTCGACCCAGAGCATCTGGACACGTTCAAACGCGTCGCAGGGAAAGCGATTTCCCACCACCGTACGGACCTCGGTCTGCGTTGGGTGCGGTTCGGTTCGTCAGGCAGTGGAAGCTTGTGGGAGTACATCACGCCGCCTGCCGAAGACAAGACGAAGAAGGCGCAGTAGATTTCCGAGCGGACTTGTCCCGCTCACCTGGCCCTAGTAGCTCAGTGGTAGAGTACCCCCTTGGGTAAGGGGGAGCGTCGTGAGTTCGATCCTCACCTTCGGCTCTCCTGCTCGGCAGCACGCCGAGCAGGAGAGTTTTTGCCGGGACGTCAAGATGCGGGACGCACCCCCCCGTGCTCGACTCTGAAGCAAAGCTGGCCCTTGTCTTCCTCAGGCACTGGTAGCCAGTTCAGACTCACGCCCGCAACGACAGCGGCTTCAGTCAACGCATCCCTGAAGACGATGGCACGCTCGGCACACGGGTGTCTGATGGGTCGAAGATAATGTCGCCCGCGCCCACCGCGCGGTTGCGCAACGCGTGTACGAGCGAGTGTCGGTTCATCATATTCACGTCCCGCCCAGCAGGGTAGGCCTCACGTGGCCAACAATGCCGCCCCGATGCGTTCGTAAAGGCTGACCCAGGCTTCCCGCAAGCGCTTCAGGCGCGCTTCGTCTGACGCATCCTGGAAGTCCGGGTCCGACCAGGCGTGGAAGAGCAGGACCGCGTCTTCCTCGTCAAGCTCGATGATCAGCTTGGTCACGCTGTTGGTCCCACCCTACTTGGACGCCGATCCTGCCTTCGATCATCCGGAGCGGGACCCGCAGCGAACGTTCAACGCGTGGCAGAAGCTCAGGCTCTCGCAGCGTAAAGACGGCCACTGCCATGGCTGCGGCGCTCTGCTGGGGAGCGATTGGCACGCTGATCATGTCATCCCGTGGGCGGCGGGAGGTCGCACTCGATTGGCGAATGGCCAAGCGCTCTGCCACGACTGTCACAAGCGCAAGTCCCGGTTGGATGGGGTCTAACACACGGAAATACCGGTTCACATGCTCGGCATCGTGCTCATCACGGCGGGTCATCGCTTGCGGCGGGGCCGACCGGTGGCTGCTCGGGGGATCGGCGTTCCACATCATTCGCAGGTCATCGTGCTCTCCGCGCTAGCTCGTTCAATCGAAACGACGCGTTGTTCAGCCACAGGGCGATGTCCTCGACGGTCAGCCTGTCCTGCTTGCGCGCTGCCTCAGCCAGACGGTCGGCAAGCTGGTGCAGGTTGGTGGCTTCATCGCGAACTGCTAACCAGGTGGTCGGCGTGCCGCTCGTCATCGCTCGCGCCACGGCAGACGAGAGCCCGTGTGGGACTCGCTGAAGGCGCTGGTGACTTCCCACGCCACGGGCGCGCCGTTGGCGGCTGGCAGCATCAGCACGCCCCGCAGCGCTGCATGCGCCGCTTGTGTGCCCACCGGCACACTCCGGTAGGGACCAGTCAGTGCTCGCCGTCGCGACCCATCAGCTTGGGCCAGCGCAAGTCCGACGCGGCGCGGGCGGATTGCTCCGACCCTTGTGTAGCGGGGTGGCGTCCGGCCGTTCTGGAGCAATGGCAGGCGCTGCCCGTTGAGCGGACGGAAGCCGAACTGCGGATGGCTGCCGATGGCGGACGCCAGTCGCAACGCCCACTCGTGGCCCTGGTCATCCGTGTAGACGAACCAGGCGCTCCGCATGCCGCTCACAGCCGCACTCTCGTGATACGTGGTCCGTCACGTTGCCAGCGCTCGACTCGACATGGGTGACAGTCGTCTCGACTGCCATGCCTCCGAATCAGGTGCGACGGAACGGGACTGTGGGGGCGCTCACTACGCCCCCCGTCCGCTTGCGGGGAAGTCAATGTGTTGCTGCGGCTTCCTGTGGCGGCCAGTCGCGCGCGATGCCCTGGTGCCAGCCCGGCTTATTGCCACGCGTGTAGCTGAACGGGTCGGGTGGGCGTGGCCGTTCGGGTGGCACCGTCGAGAAGGTTTGACAGCGCTCACACATCCAGCCAACCCGCGACCACCGCATGCGGCCGTTCTGGCTGGTGCGGGCGTAAACGCTGTGAATCAACCCCCAGCACCAGTCGTGCTCGCCGTGTTGAACGCGTCCATGCCGCAGCGGTCGCGCCATTCACATACCTCCGCGCTCGAACCCGCTATGCGTAGACAGTTGTCAGGTTTCGAGGGTGGCAATGATAGACAATTGCTGTGGTCAGTTCAACGGAGAAGACGAATTGTAATCGTAGAAAAAATAGGCGTTTCAGTGGTGTACGGGACCGGGAAAACCCGGTCGAACAAACTCACGGAAACCGGTAGTGATGTCTAAATAACAGACAAAAACCGGTGCTTGTTGAGCACCGAAATTTCGCTTACAGTGCCCCCACCAAACTCAACAATTTGGGGCCGGGGGCGGTTGCACGCCTCCGGCCCTGTTCAAGCCCCTGTCTGGGAGGGACCGAACTTGAATCGGGATACGAAAAGGCATCTCAGCCGCCCGGTGGCTGCCTGATGCCGCCCAAGGGCAACTGGCTGCCATTCGAGGAAGCGCGGGCCTACGTGCACTCACTTGGGCTCATTTCGCAGGACCAGTGGGGCTCGTGGAGCAAGTCGGGAAATCGACCGCCGAATATTCCGGGGAACCCGGATACGGCCTACAAGAATCACGGCTGGATCAATTTTGGTGACTGGCTCGGGACAGGCAGGCTTGGAACCATCAATCGTACTTTCCGCTCGTTTGAGGAAGCGCGGGACTACGTACGCTCGCTAGGTTTCAGAACGCGAAATGAATGGAAGGCGTGGAGCAAGTCGGGAAATCGACCGGGGAATATTCCGTCGAACCCAAATGGCGTCTACAAGAACCAGGGCTGGTCCGGTTTTGCGGACTGGCTCGGCACAAGTTTCATGCCATTCGAACAAGCGCGCGAATACGTACGTTCTCTGAACCTGAATGGGCAGGATACATGGCGACGGTGGTGTGCATCTGGCGTACGCCCGCCGAATATTCCCGCAGCCCCAGATCGTATCTACAAGAACCACGGCTGGGCTGGTTTTGGTGACTGGCTCGGGACAGGCAACCTACGAAACACCAAGGGAAGCTACCTCCCATTCGAGCAGGCGCGCGAGTACGTCCGTTCTCTCAAGTTGGAGGGCTATGAGTCATGGTGTATGTGGAGGAAGTCGTCAGATCGACCGGTGAATATTCCGGCGAGCCCGAACACCACCTACGAGAACCAGGGCTGGGCTGGGTACGGAGATTGGCTTGGGACCGGCACCCTTGCACCGAAAGACCGCGAATACATGCCGTTCGCGCAAGCCCGTGATTATGTGCATGGCCTGAAACTGAGCAGCCGGGCTGCTTGGAAACAATGGTCCGCATCTGGTGAGCGTCCGACGGAAATTCCGGCGAATCCCTGGCACGTCTACAGGAATCAGGGATGGGCCGGCTCGGGCGATTGGCTGGGTACTGGCTTCGTGGCAAACCGGGATCGAAGCTACCTCCCGTTTGAACGCGCGCGCGAATACGTTCGCGCTCTCAAGTTTGAGGACCAAAACGTGTGGCGAAAGTGGAGCGCGTCGGGAGATCGACCGCTAAACATCCCTGCTGCGCCGGGTCGCATATACAAGAGTAAAGGCTGGCTCGGGATGGACGATTGGCTCCGAGAAGGTGCAGTTCAGTCTCCCCGGATGTGGAAGGTATCTACCCTGCGACGGTTTGTTGCCTCGCTCAGCGGCCATCTCGATGCGCTCACGCCGGCCGAGTTGTATCTGCTGTTCCAGCAGAACGGTCTGCTCACCACCAGAGGACCGGGCCGGCCGTTCGCCAGGGCGGTCGTCAGCGGGACCATCCCACCGGCTGAGATTCAGAAGTTCGCTAACGGCGAGCCGTCGCAGGTTGACCAGTTCATCGCGACGACCGAGGACGACACACCCGAAGACGAGTCGTCTGATGTCGCATCTGACGAGCGCGCGAGCGAAGCCAAACGAGCGGAGCTTCCTGTCGCGGGTGCCCCTGACATCGATCAAGAGCCCACCCTTGACCCCGACGTCGATCTCACCAATGTGGTCGTAGACGGTGGCGCTGAAGCCACGCACGACCTGCCGCTAGTCGAGACAGCGAGCGCGCTGGCCGCGCTGGACCGGGTCGTATCGTCGGCGGACGCCGAAGCCGTCGAGTTCCTGATCGCCTCGGCGGTGCGCAAGATGTGGAGCCACGCGTTCCGCGATGAGGCGCAGGCCGTCGTCCAGGCGCAGCAGGCAGCCGCCAGCGAGTACGCGCACCGCGCCGTGCGGCAGTTCCTGAACGAGTACCACACGGCCAAACACCTGTCGATCCCGAACGGGTACGCTTTCCGCGACCTGACCGGACGACCGAGCGAACCGCACCTGATGCAGCGCCTGGTCGCCAGCCTGGTGGTCAACCGGCGGCGCGTTGGCAACTGGTCTGGCACCGGTGCAGGCAAGACGTTAGCCGCCGTGCTGGCCAGTCGCGGCGTGGACGCCGGGCTGACCGTGGTGTGCTGTCCAAACAGCGTGGTGGACGTGTGGCGCTCGACTGTCTGCAACGCTTTCCCCGACAGCCAGGTGGCTATCAAGTCGTGGGACGCGTTGGAGCAGAGCGCAACGACCGGCTTTGAGGATCGCCGCCATCGCTACCTGATCCTGAACTACGAGATGTTCCAGCAGCCGGACTCCGCTCAGCGCGTGCGGCGGCTGCTGGAGCGCGAGCACATCGACATGCTGGTGATAGACGAGGTCCAGGGCGTCAAGCAGCGCGAAGTGATGCTGATGTCGCGGCGGCGAGCCAACGTGGCGATGCTCGTCTCGCAGGCAGGCCTGCTCAACCCCGACTTGTATGTGCTCGGCATGTCGGCCACACCGGTCGTCAATAACTTGCAGGAAGGCAAGAGCCTGGTTGAACTGATCACCGGCATCGAGCACCCCGAGCTAGAGACGCGCGCGACCATCGACAACTGTATGAAGCTCCACCAACGCCTGGTGACGCTCGGCATTCGCGAGCAGCCCAATTACGAGATGGGGCTGACGACGGTGGTGGAACCGGTGGATGTGAGTGATGCGCTACCAGCCATTCGCACGGTCGGCTCCAGCCTGCTCGACCTGGAGCGCATCCTGACGCGCGCACGCCTTCCAGTCATCCGCCAGCACGTGAAAAAAGGCACGCTGATCTACACCGACTTGCTGGACGGCATCGAGAAGCAACTGCGCGACGCGGTGCTCGACGCCGGCTTCTCGGTTGGCTCGTTCACCGGTGAAGACAAGAGTGGCCTGGCGGCATTCCTGCGCGGCGACATCGACGTGCTGATCGGCTCCAGCGCCATCGGCACCGGCGTGGATGGGCTCCAGCAAGTGTGCGACACGGTCATCATGAACGTCCTGCCGTGGACAGCCGCGCAATACGACCAGATCAAGGGGCGTGCCTATCGCCAGGGCCAGGCCCGTGACGTGACGGTGGTGCTGCCGCTGACCTTTGCCATGGTCAACGGTGAGCGCTGGTCGTGGTGCGAGTCCAAGATGCGGCGACTGGAGTTCAAGCGCTCGATTGCCGACGCGGCCGTGGACGGGGTGGTGCCGATTGGGCACCTGCGCTCACCGCAGCAGGCACTCAAGGATCAACTCGGCTGGCTGAAGCGGTTGGAGACCGGCGAGGTCGAGAGCATCACGCGCCCGCGCCTGGTCATCCCGCTACCACCGGCCGACAAACACGAGGACGAGCGGCGTAGGATGCGCCACGGCGAGTTCGCGCTGATGAACAACCGAATCAACGCAACGCACAGCGCGGCCACCCACGAGCGCATGCAAGCCAACCCGGAGGAATGGGCCGAGTATCACTCGCGCTACCGCCAACAGCGCCAGGACTGGCCGCTGGTGCCATTCGAGGACATGGTCCGCTACTACGCTGAGGATGAGGGCTTGGTTATTGGCGACTTCGGCTGCGGCGAGGCGCAGATCGCAAAGGCGCTAGCCGACCGCCATACCGTCCACAGCTTCGACCACGTGGCCATCAGCGACGTCGTCCAGGCCTGCGATATAGCGCATACACCGCTGGAGTCCGGCAGTCTGGACGCGGCCATCTTCTGTCTGTCGCTGATGGGCTCGAATTTCGGGGACTATCTGCGCGAAGCAGCGCGCGTGTTGAAGCGCGACCGGGTGCTGCACATTTACGAGGCGACCACCCGCTTCGGGCTGACCGAGACCGAAGTGAGTGCCAATCGACAGTCCTTCGCGCGCTGCCTGCGCGACTTCGGCTTCGATGTCGTGGACGTGTCGGACCGCTGGAAGTTCACCTACATCAAGGCCATCCGGAGCCAGCGCGCGCCGGTGGCGGACGCACCGATCAGCTTCAGACCGGGCATCACGACCCAGATAATCCGGTCTGAGTCCGAAGCGACGTCCGCCGTTTAGACAATCACCAGCAGTAGAGATTCGGTTTTACTGCTGATAAGTACGTCTAAGCCATTGACGTACAGTGTGAGGCTCGACTATAACCTCGCGCGGCTGCTGTGCTGGTAATTGTCCAGAAGCAACAGCAACCGCCGCGGCTCCAAGGCCGAAACCAAGGTCTGGACCACTGGTTCGCCCTGCCGCTCGCGAATTCCGAATACGGCGGCCACTGACCGGGGGAGCAACATCGGATCGGTCAGTGCCGTCAGATCGACCAGCCATACCCCGTCGGCGTGCTTGTCGACCTCGTCGGCCGCAACCTGCAACCCCAGCCGAGTCTTGCCAACGCCGCCGGTTCCGATGAGCGTCAGGAGGCGCGTGATCCCGAGCAGCCGCCCCACCTCATGCCGCTCCCGCTCGCGCCCGACGAAGCTAGTCGGCTGCAGCGGCAGGTTGTGCTGCCGCCGCCCAGCAGTCCCGAGTGGGCCTGGCGCCAACTGGACCTGGCGGTCAGGCGGTGCGCTGGGCTCCCGTTCGGCCAGGCTAGCGGCGACTGCTTGCAGGCGCAACGTGCCGAGCTCGGCTGATGGTCCCAGGTAGGCCTTGTAGAGTCGGCCACCGCGCCGTCGGTACGCATACCAGTACCAGCCCGCCTTCTGGCGCTCGCGGCGCGCGGTGAACGCGGTCAGGCCGTGCTCAAAGCGGAATGAGCTTGTCGTCGGCGTGTCCAGCCACTCCGCCCAGTCGGTGCTGTCAATCGGGATTGTTCGCGAGCCATCTCCAATGTGGAGAGTGCCGTCACGGACAATCGCAGTCTTACGTACCACCCTTCCACCAGGCGATATTCGGCGCGGATCGCTCTTGCGTGCTACCCGCGAGTATGGCACAGGTTAGGTAACTCTGGTGCCGCGAATGGGTAATGGACCGCCGCTATTGACACGTCGAGATGAATGCACCTAATGAAGCTGACGCTACGGAGTTGGCGAGGAAACCTGGGCCGGATTTCGTTATCCTCGAGCTGACGATGACCGCCTTGGCAGGGCGGTTGTAGTGCGTCTCGAGCAAGGATTCGGGCCGAAGTCGGCGGCCCCCGTACCTGTTGCTGATGTCAACCGCATCCGACCGACTCGGCGGCGAAGACCAGCCGCTGCCAGGTCGTTGAAACTGCTGGACCGCGCTTCCACCAGCAGGATCCGGCAGCGTGGATAGGTGACACGCGAGCAGGCCGAAGGTGGTGCGGAGATGCTGGACTGGGACCCTTGGAGAACATCTATATGGCCTGCGGGAACGGCTCGGCTCGGCGCCCTTCGCCGCGCCAGGCCAGCGTCTGCAGGGTCTTGCCCTCTCGCCAGGCGTTCCAGGCCTTGATGGCAATCGCCACCAGCGCCTCCCGCCCGGACAGCGTCGAATACTGATCCCGCTGGCTGCCCAGCAAGCGGTTGCGCAGCACCAGCACCGGGTGGCCGCGGTGCAGCCCGGCGCCCGTGGTCAGGTGCTCGGCGAACTGCGCCGCCTGCCGGGCATCCAGGCGCAGGAACAGGGTCATGATGATCGACCACAGGCCGATGCCACCCTGGATGCCGCTGTGGTAGACGCGGTCGCCCAGGCGCACCCCGTCGATCAACTCCGGGTGCTGCTGGACGTACTGCAAGGTCGTCACGGGCGTCACGTACAGGTGCGAGTCGCGCTGGGTGGGGAACACCCGCCCGTAGCGCTCGATGAACAGCAGTCCGCGTGCGGCGGCCGCCAGCGCATTCTGGGAGGGGTAGCCGTGGATGCCCAACACATCCGCCGCGGTGCGCGAGCGGCCGGTATCCATGACGTCGAAGGCCTCTTCGCTGACCCCGCGGGCGACCACCGAGCGCACCGGCATGCCGGCCTGGACGATGGCGTGCAGGCGGTTCTGTCCATCGCGCACCCGGCCATCGGCATCCAGCTTGATGGCTTCACCCGTCAGCCGCCACTCGCCGCGCTGAATGGCCGCGGTCATGGCCTCGATGCGGCGCCGCGTGATCTTGCGATTGGTGCCGCCCCGGTCGAGCCATTCCTGGGCCAGCTCGGGCGTGATGGTCACGATCTCCAGCTCGAGCGGCCCCTCGCGCCCGGGGACTGGAGGTTTCCTGCTGGTGCCGTCTGCCAGGGTTGGTTTGCCGGACGGGGACGGTCGCGGGCCTGCGCGTCTTTGCGTTGCTGGCACATCACGCTCCTGTCGCTCAGAATCAGGAGCATTTGTACACCGTAGGCCCGGCAAGCCTAGCCACCGCTGCTGGGCTCCACCGAATGCTGTTCGGGACACTGCCAGAAAGACACCCCGTTCGTCATCTGAGGTCGAGTTGCCACTGTGTGTGCTTCCGACCTTCGTTCCTCGACGACAGAACCCGTGACGCGCGAGAGGCAGGGGAAAGCCCATTCGCCTGGCATGGCCTCTGGCAAATTGTCTATGGGAGGACCGCATGGACCCCGTTCGTCAAATGTCCACTCGTAGACAAGACACTTCACACACCGGGACAGCAACGCGCCTTCGATGCCTTGGAAGTACACCCAGACCAATCGGTAGGTGTGTACGTCGGGCGAAAGTGACGGGCAATTTCGGAGGGAGTTGACCGGCGTTTCGGCAGAGAGTGACCGGTCGAGGTCGAACCGGGAGGGGCGGCGCCATGGAGATAAAGAGGACCGCAGCTTCTGTGCTGGAAGTGACCAACTTCAGCGAGGAGAGGCTCGGTGCCCCAACGGAGAGTATCCATGCGCCACATCGATGAGGTCCTGCGCCTGGCGGCACAAGGCCTCAGTCAACACGAGATCAGCGCCAGCATCGGCATCCGCCACACGAGTGTGCGCAACTACCTGGAGCGTGCCCGGCAGGCTGGCCTGAGCTGGCCGTTGCCCGAGGACCTGGACGCCGCCGGGCTCGAGGCGCGGCTGTTCAAACGCAGCGCTGAGGCGTATCGGCCAGATCGGCCCGAGCCGGATTGGCTCGAGGTGCATCGGGAGCACAAGCGCGGTAAGGACGTCACGCTGCAGTTGCTGTGGTTGGAGTACAAGCAGGCGCATCCCGACGGCTGGGGCTACACCAGGTCAAGCCCGCGGGCTGGACGGCTGGGTCGGGTCATGTCCCATCCAGCTATGGTCCGGGCGGTGCTGCTGGATGTGGGCGGCACCCTGTGGCCCGATCGGCTCACCGCGCAGGTGGCCGCCGATCCATACCTGGAGCGGCTCGGGCGGCTGCTGCCGGACATCGACGCAGCGCACGCGCTGAGCGTACTGCGTGGTCAGCTTCAGCAAGCTGATGGCCTGCTCGTTCAAGACACGCATGGCGAACTCGCCCGCGCCCTTCGTCTCCTTGGCAGAAATCCGGCTGAAGTGGACGTCCTCGCCGTCCGACGCGCGCTGTGCGTGCCCGCTGTCCCTGGCGTACGGCTCTTTCCAGGCGCCGCTGAACTCCTTGGTGGGCTCCGACGGCTCGGACTTCGGTGTGTGATCGTCAGCAACGTGCAGGTCCGCGGTGCGCTCGAATACTGGCGCGACTTCACCGATCTCGGCGTCGCGCACCTGATCGATGCCGTCGTGACCTCCCTCGAGGTCGGCTTCCGCAAGCCACATCCGGCCTTCTTCGAGGCCACCCTCCGCGAGGCCGGCTGCGAGCCAGCCGCGTGCGTCATGATCGGGAACTCGGAGGCGAACGATATCCAGCCCGCCCTCGCACTCGGCATGCGCACCGTCCGCGTCGCCATCGAGGAGCCACCGCCCACCGCGAGCGCCGCACACGCGGTGGTCACCAGCCTGGCGGCCGTGCTTGGCATCGTGAGCCACTGGATAGCGACCGATCCAGATCGGCGCGATGCGACCGGCTGAACGAGTAACGTCGGGGGGTCTTGTGGCGTTGGCTGGGCAAGGCTGCCCAGGCGCTTCGGGCCCCCACGCTCATCGTGATCGGCGGCGTACCCGGCGACGGCAAGAGCACCGTCGCCCGGCGCTTGGCCGCTGACCTGGGCCTGCCACTGCTCTGGTCCGACCATATCGGCCAGATTGGCCGGGCATCGCGCGGCGTGCGCGCCCAGGCAGCGCTCGACGCCTACTGGGCGCCCACGAGGTTGTCTTCGGCGTCGGTCAAGAGTTCTCGCCATCGGGCCTGTTGGTGGTGCTTGATCTGAACCTTGCTGGCCGTTCCACTGGCAGTGGCTCGACGCGGTACGGGACCTGGACGGGAGTCTTGACCCGGGTGGCTGGCTCGACCGCCACGCCTCAGCGGGGTAGATTGAGGCGGCCCGCCACGCTCGTGCCGTACCCCAACTTCCCGGACAAGCACCTCGGCTCACCCCTGGTCACACCCCAGCGCTTCCTGGACTACGCCCGCACGCGCGGCCAGCTGGCCGATTTCGAACCACCCGCGGGGGTGCTGTTGCTGTATCAGCGGTCCGCCATGGCCAGTCTGATCCAGCGTGAGCAGGCGGAGCAGCTGCCCGTCCAGTACCCGCTGTACACACTGCCGCGCACCGGCGGCGTGGTGGGTCTGGTCGGCAACTTCGGCATCGGCGGACCGATGGTCGGCATCCTCGTCGAGGAGCTCGCCGCCCTGGGCGTCAGGTACTTCTTCAGCTTTGGCCTGGCCGGCGGACTCCAGCCCCACAGTCGCGTCGGGGACATCGTCGTGTGCACGCGCGCCATTCGCGACGAGGGGGTGTCGCACCATTACCTGCCGCCAGAGGCCGCGACGGTCCCCTCGCCGCGCCTGACCCGGGCAGTGGACCAGCGGCTCACCGAGCGCGGTGCGGCCTTGGAGCGCGGGGCGACCTGGACGATCGACACGCCGTACCGCGAGACGGTCGACGAGGTGCGGCACTATCGCCGAGAAGGCGTCCTGACGGTGGAGATGGAGGCGGCGGCGCTCTTCGCGGTGGCCGCGGTGCGTGGCGTCGAGGCCGCCTCGGTGTTGGTGCTCAGCGACCTGCTGGGTGAGACCGAGTGGACCCCGGAGTTCGGCGCCGACCTGCTGAACAGCCAGCTGGAGCTGGTCGCGGACGCCGGCATTCAGGCCATCCTCGACCTGGCAACCATCTGAGAAGCGAGGGCGCAGCTCGGTGCGCCAAGCCGCTGCCTGCTCGCAGGCCCACGTCAGGCGGAGCACGTCGCGGTCCGCGTGGGGCCGGCCGATGGCCTGGATGCCCATGGACAGCCCGTCGAGGTTGAAGCCCACGGCGCGGCCACGACGCACGCAACAAGACGCGGGCGATGGGCTGGAGGAGCAACCATCGCCCGCATCACAACACGAGTCGCGACCCTGGAGGGAGGGGAGTCGCGACCCGCCCTGATTATCAGCCTGACTTACGCCCCTTTGCGCTGCTCAAGCTCCTGGCCGAGCACGCCCCCACCACACCCGTCATCAGGACCAAGCCGGGGTTCGCTGTCCAGTCCGGGAGCCAGCCAGCGCAGGCGGACCAGGTGACCACGGCACCCAGCATGCCGAGCCCGACGAAGGCCGACGACCGATACGGGCCTCTGAGCCACCAGGCAATCGTGCCCAGCAGGTCCAGCCCGCTCACGATGGCGATGGCGTTCATGGCCTGGTCCTGGCGCCCGAAGCCACACGAGAGCATGTTGACGCAGAACGCCCCGCCGAACGGGCAGCAGGGGCTCACGCCGGTGAAGCAGCAGCCACCGAAGAACCCGCAGCCCGCCGCGAAGACGTAGCACAGGTTGGGGTCGCACGCCGCTTGCGCTACCCCCGCTCCGATCATCGCCCGTAACGGTGTGCCTGGCACGGGTGCGGTGTGCTGGAGATACGCCAGCTGCGTCGTTGTCCTGGTGTCGACGACACGGCCCCGCCGCACAGGACGAAAGCCTGTTCGCCTTGGACCGCCGCCAGGGACATGCCTACCGACTCCATGCATCGACACCCTGGCGTGGGTCCACCGTCGGCATGCTGCTCCACCACTCAACGATGTTCCAGACTCCGACGGCCGGCGTAGTAGCCGACGGCAAACCCCATGATGGGGAGCGGCACCCAGGCATAGCCGGGCACCACCAGGAGCGTGATGAGACCCAGCAGCAGAATGCCCGCGACCGCCCACTCCAGGGGCCCGCTCCGGAACCTGGGCATGCTGCGGGCCTAGCCAGGCTGAGCGCAGCAGGTCACCGCGGCCAGACAGGCCGCGGCGCCCACCGCACAGCACGGCACGCAACCACGTCGACAGGCCTCGAAGCCCAGCGCGCACGCCCCGAGGAGCTGTGGGCAGGCTGGGCAGGCCGCGGCTGCCTCGGCCGGCGCCAGTAGGTGCGTCACCGTGCTCGCCAGCCCGCCGCGCTGCTCGCTGGAGGCGCGGCGCAATCCCCGATAGCGCTCGGTGAGCTCGGGGTCCTCGTGCACGGTGCCAGTGGCGGCTCGAAAGGCGGTCTCAGCCACGTACAGCGCCGCGTGCGGACCACCCCGCACGAGGAGCACCACCAGGCGGCGGTCGCCCTCCGAGCGAGTCAGCAACTCCCCGGCGTCCTTGATCCGATAGGCGACGAGGCTGGCCTGGCTGGTGAAATCGACCTCGAGTAGGCGCACCGCCGGGTCTTGCTGCGCTTGTCTGAGCAACGCCCTCGCCCGAGCCGGGCCGACCGGCTCCAGTTTGGGTTGGTCGCTCGTGGAGTGCGCGGCGAAGAGCGCCGTCGGGTCGGCCAGGCTCAGGGCCGACAGCGCGCCCGCGGCCAGGCCGGCGCGTGCCAGCATCGCGCGCCGACCAAGGCGCGCCTGGCCGATGGCTTGAGGGCTCGCGCCGTGCTGCTCGGCCACTGCCAAGTACGCCTCCGCGCAGGGCATGCAGCCCTCCGCGGCTTTGCGCTCGGCCACCTTGAGCGCGTCGCGCCGGACATCTTCCGGCGCACGAGAACGTAGCACCCGCATGGTGCCACCCCCTGGGTTTGCTCAGCGCTTCCGGACGCTGGCAGG
>CBJLVJ010000008.1:0-14943 GCA_966426465.1 uncultured bacterium
GGTCAATGTCTTCTGCGAATCACTGCCAATGAACACCAGTGCGTACAAAAACTCGTTCCACGACAACGTGAACGCGAACAGCGCCACCACCGCCAGCGCTGGCAAGGCGATGGGCACCATGATTCTGGCCAGCGCCTGGATGCGCGAGCAACCGTCAATGAGCGCCGCGTCCTCCAGCTCGGCCGGAACGTTGCGGAAGTAGCCGATCATCATCCACGTGGCGAACGGAACCGTGAAGGTCAGGTACGTCACCATCAGCCCGACGATGTTGTCGATCAGGCCCAGCGAATAGATGACCTGGAACATCGGGATAAACAGGAGCGAGCCAGGCACCAGGTACGTGACGACGACCGCCCGCGCTACCCACGGTCGGCCGGCGAAGCTCAGTCGGACGATCGCGTAGGCGGCGAGCGTGCCAATCAGCATCGCCGCGCTGGTGGTCACCAGGGTGACCGCAAGACTGTTCTGGACGTAGTGCAGAAACGGCGTGCGGGTCAGCACGAACGCAAAGTGGTCGCCCGTCAACTGGCTGGGAAAGAACGACGCCTCGCGATAGATGAGCAGGTTCGGTTTGATTGAGGTGACCACGATCCAGTACAGCGGCAGGACGGTCCAGATGCCGAACACCAGCAGCCCGGCAGTGTGGATCAGTCGCTTCGTCGTGCGCGCGCGAGATCGGCTCATAGTCAGCGTTCCGCGGCGAGCATGCGCCTGGTCAGGACGTAGATGAGCACCAGGAAGACCGGCAGGAACACCAGCGAGATGGCCGCGCCCATGCCCAGTCGCTGGGCCCCGGCGACGCCCACCTGGTAGGCCAGCATCGGGAAGGTCATCGTGGCGCCGGCTGGGCCGCCGTTGGTCAGCACGTAGACAAAGTTGATGCTCGTCGCCGTCCAGATCGTCGAGAGCAGAGCGGTGATGATGATGATATTGGCCAGTCCGGGCAGCGTGATGTGGCGAAAGCGCCCGAAAACGTCCGCGCCGTCGATCTGCGCGGCCTCGTACAACTCGCCGGGAATGGCCTGCAGGCCGGCCAGGAACATCATTGCCCAGAACGGGGTGCTGGCCCAGACGACGGCGATGACCACCGCCCAGAGCGCTAGATCGTAGTTGGCCAGCCACTGGATCAGCTCATGCGACAGACCGAGCCGCAGCGCGAGCATGTTGAGCAGGCCAACTGCGCTGCCGTCGTACATCCACTTCCACGTGA
The DNA here is from genome assembly GCA_966426465.1 of uncultured bacterium. GTDB lineage: Bacteria > Chloroflexota > UBA6077 > UBA6077 > CF-72 > CF-72. The sequence goes on from CBJLVJ010000008.1 coordinate 1,211, forward strand.
GCCCGACGATCAGGCTGGGGATCGCCCATGGGAGAAAGAAGAGCGCCCGCACGACGGTGCGACCACGGAACGGCTCGTTGAGCAGCAGCGCCATAGCCATACCCAGCACGAACTTCAGGACGTCAGCCGCGAGCGTGAAGACGATCGTGACGCGCACGGATTGCCAGAACTGGCCACTGAGGTCGCGGCCGGTGAACAGCTCCTGGTAATTCTGGAAACCGACCCAGGTGCCCGGGCTGCCGACGAGCTTCGCCTGGAAGCTGAGCAGGATCGCGGAGACGAACGGGTAGGCAATCAGGCCGACCAGCACGATGAGGCACGGCGCCAGGAACAGCCAGGCGGTGGCCCAATCACGCCCGAGCACGCGCCTGAACCCGGGGCGAGCCGGCGCCTGCCGACGGCGCGGTACGCCGATCAGCTCTTCCTGTTTCGTGCCTACCGCCATCCGAGTGTGCCCTACGTGTCCAGGCTAGGCCCCTCTCAATGGAGCGTCAAACGCTGAGGACGGATGCGGCTTACCGGCGCGGATCCACCCGCGCGCGGAGCTCCGAAAAGCGACGTAGCTGCAGGATCTGGCGCCCGGAAACCGCGCGGCTCCAGCGCGGGCCACGGGCTGACTGTCGCCAGGTCCAGAGCGCACCCAGGAGGGCCAGCACCACTACGCTGAGGAGCAGCGGTTGCGATTCGGCGGAAGTTCCCGGGGCTTCTACCCGCACGACGGTGTCGGGGTTGCGAGTTGCCACCCACAGGCTGCCGGCGCCGACAGTCACGCCCATTGGAGCTCCGTGGCCGAGCGAAACACTCCCCAGGTTGGCGTTGCTCGCCGCATCGATTCGCGACAAAGCCGGGCCGTCGACACCCGGTGCGGACAGACTGGCGACCCAGACCGACCCACCACTGACTGCCACGCCCGTGGGTAAAAAACCGACCGGTATCGAGGCAACCACGGCATTGCTGTGGGGATCGATCCGCTGCAGGCGCTGCGTGCCCTCGTCCACCACCCAGACGCTCTTCTCGCCGAAGGCGATGGCGGTGGGTTGCACGCCCACCTCCACATTGGTGACGACCTCATCGGTACGGGCATCGATGCCAACAACCCGACCATCGGGTGCATCGTTCGGGATCGAGACCACCCACACCGTTCCCTCACCCGCCGCCAGACGGGAAGGGCGTGGCACGCTGATGCGCGCCTGGACCTGCTGCGTCGCCGGATCGAACCTGACCACGGCGCTGTCGAGCACAGAGGCAACCCACACCATGCCATCGCTCGAGCTGATTACCGCTGACGGAAAGATCGGCAGCGGAACGCTCGTGCTGACCTGGTTCGAGAGTGGATCGATGCCCAGCAAGGCCAATCGCGCGCTACTCGAGGTGGCCCACACGGAGCCGCCCTGTGTGGCGACCGCGCCCCAGCACAGCGTGCACGAGCGCGACGTCGGGAGCTGAATGGTGGCGGAGACCTGGTTGGTCAGCGGATCGACGCGCGAGATCGAGCCATCGAGGTCGCTCGGCACCCAGATCGCGGAGCTGTCGGCGTCCAGACCGGCCGACGGCGTGGCATGCACGGGAATGACAGCGAGCACGCGTGCAACGGCGTCCTGGGGTGTCGACTGGCTGCATGCTGTCAGCAGCAGGCCGAGCGCCGCCAGCGCGCCCAGGCGTTTACCAGGGGCCGCCGTGTGGGCGGCCTTGACACGCGTGATGCGCGGCGCTGACATAGCGGCCTGTGGGTACGCTACCATCCTCGACCGCATCAAACCGGCCGAAATCGGCTCAAGGAGGCGCTGTGGCAACGGACGTCCTGCAGGTGGAGGACCTGCGCGTTTGGTACCACACTCCGCGTGGACCGGTGAAAGCCGTTGACGGCGTGAGCTTCGGACTGCTGCCGGAGGAGCGGCTCGGGCTCGTCGGCGAGTCGGGCTCCGGCAAATCGACCATCGCCCTCGCCTTGATGCGGCTCATCCGTCCCCCCGGCGAGATCCACAGCGGAAGTGTACGGCTCGACGGCGTGGACCTCCTCGCAGTGGGCGACGAGCAGATGCGGCGGCTGCGGCTGGCGACAATCGCGCTGGTCGCCCAGGGCGCCATGAACTCGCTGAATCCCGTCGTGCGCGTGCGCGAGCAGATCGTCGATGCCATGCGCGATCACGACGAGCACCTCTCGGGGCGCGAGGCAAATGCCCGTGTCGCGTCCCTGCTCGACCAGGTCGGTCTCCGACCGGAGGTGGCCGATCGATTCCCACACGAGCTGAGCGGCGGCATGAAGCAGCGGGTGTGCATCGCCATCGCCATCTGTCTGCGTCCGAAGGTGATCCTGGCCGACGAGCCCACCAGCGCGCTCGACGTCGTCGTCCAGCGTCAGGTCATGGAGACGCTGCGGCGCGTCCAGGAGGAGCTTGGCGCATCGGTGCTCCTGGTCGGCCACGACATGGGTTTGATGGCCCAGTTCGTCAACCGACTGGGTGTGATGTACGCGGGGCGGCTGGTGGAGGTCTCACCCGTGCGAGACATGTTCGCCGCCCCGCTGCATCCGTATACCCGCCTGCTCATCGCCAGTCTGCCTTCGCTCGAGCAGAAAGGCAGCTTCCGCGGGATTCCCGGCCTGCCCCCGTCGTTGCTGGAGCGGCCGACCGGCTGCTCCTTCCATCCACGCTGTCCGCACGCGATGCCGCGCTGTTCGGTGCAAGACCCGCTGTTGACTGAGGTGAGCCCCGGTCGCTGGGTCGCCTGTCATCTGTACGACCAGCAGACCAACGGGGAGGCGGTATGAGCGCTCTGCTCGAAGCGCGCAAGGCTTCGAAGGTGTTCGGCGGCGGCCTTTTCGACAAGCGGGTGACCGTCGCCCTGGACGACTTCTCTTTTGCCATTGAGAGCACGCCACCACGCGTCACCGCCATCGTCGGCGAGAGCGGAAGCGGCAAGACCACCCTTGCGCGTCTGCTGCTGGGCCTCATCACGCCGACCGCCGGCCATGTCCTGTATGACGGGCACGATCTGCAGAACCTGACACGCGAACAACGGCGCACCTTCCTGCGCGACGTGCAGATGATCTTTCAGGACCCGTACGAGGTCTACAACCCGTTTTATCGCGTCGACCACGTGCTCGAGACGCCCATCGCCGAGTTCAAGCTGGCGAGCACGCCCCAGGCACGGCGCGCCCTCATTCAGGAGTCGCTACGCGCGGTTGGCCTGCGTCCGGAGGAGACCCTCGGACGCTACCCCCACCAGCTCAGTGGCGGCCAACGCCAGCGCATCATGGTGGCTCGCGCGGTGCTCATGCGGCCGCGGTTGATCATCGCCGACGAGCCGGTCTCGATGGTGGATGCCTCACTCCGCGCCACCATCCTCGACAGCCTGCGGCAGCTGAATCAGCAATATGGCATGTCCATTGTGTACATCACGCACGACCTGACGACCGCGTTCCAGATCAGCGACAACATCATCGTGCTCTACCGCGGGCTGGTCTCCGAAGCCGGCGACGTGGACCTCGTCGTGCGCCAGCCGCGTCACCCTTACACACAGCTGCTGATTCAGTCGGTCCCACAGCCCGATCCGGACCACGCCTGGGGCTCCGTCGAGATCCGCGGCGACGCCGCCGACGGTGGAAACGGTGCCGCGCAGGTCGACGTGGGCGCGGGCGCCGGTCTGCTACCGGCAGGCATCGCGGCCAGCGCTGCCGCGAAGGCGCACGGGGGTCATCTCCTGACGGGCTGTCCGTTCACGGATCGTTGCCCACACGTCATGTCGATGTGTCACGACAATCCGCCGCCGCTGTATCGCATCGACGCCAACCGCGCGGCGACGTGTTTCCTTTACCGTGACCGGCCCGCGCTCGCCTCGGAGCAGCTCAACGAGGTGATGGCTGGTGGATCAGGCGGATCGTCTGAGTCGCGGGTTGGCCCACTCGTCCAGCCCGGCTGACAGACCGAACAGGCCCATGAACAACAGCACGACCACGATGATGGGCGGCAGAAACCACCACCACATGCCCTGCAGCAGCGCGCCGTAGAAGATCACCCAGTAAATCGTCATCCCGATTGTCGGGGAATCCACAGCGCCCAGCCCGAGCGCCTCGAGTCCGAGTGACGCCAGGATGGCCGCGGCAACCGCCGCGACGAGCGAGGCTGCCAGATACGGCAGCAGGTTCGGCATCAGCTCGAAGAAGATGATCTTCAGTCCGCTGGCTCCTGACAGTCGTGCCACGTGGACATAGGCGCGCTCGCGCATGGTGAGCACCTGCGCGCGGATGGTCCGCGTAGGCCACAGCCAGGCGAGCGCGGCCACGACCAGCGCCATCTGCTCGATGGTCATGGCCGAGTGAATCGAGATGGCCACGATGATCAGCACCAGGAAGGTGGGAATGGTGAGGCCTACGTCGACGACGCCACGCACGATCGAGTCCAGCAGGCCACCGTAGTACGCGCCGGCGAAAGCGAGCACCGTGCCGACGGCGACGCCGAGAAAGCCCGCGACGAGACCCATGTAGATGGTGAGCGGCGTACCGGCGATCATCACCGCCAGGATGTCGCGGCCCTGGCTGTCGGTGCCAAGCGGGTACTCCGCCGAGGGAGGCCGTCCGGGCAACACCGACAGCGGACGGTACTTGCTCACGTCGTAGAAGAGATGGCCGAGGATGACGAACAACGCGAGCAACGCGAGCATGGTCAGGCCAAGTACGAGCTGGCGGTTACGCGCCAGGTACCGTAGTCCGCCGCGGGTGCGTTCGCCGACCTGGTTTTCGACGGGGACTTCGATAGTTGGCGCGGCCTGTCCGACTGTGATGCCCATGAGTGAGACCTACGATCTGGCGTACTGGATGCGTGGATCGATCTTGGGATAGATCAGGTCCAGGATCAGCGTCGCGAGCGTGATCGACACGATCACGCCGAAGACGATGCCCTGGATGGCGAAGTAGTCATACGACCTGATGGAGTGGTACAGGACGTTGCCGATGCCTGGATAGCTGAACACGATCTCCACCAGCAGCGCCCCAGACAGGATATGGCCGATGGTCAATCCCAGCGCCGTCACCTGGGGCAGCAGGGCATTGCGTCCTGCGTAGCGGAAGAACACGGTGCGGCTCTTGAGGCCCTTGGCTTCGGCGTACTGCACGAAGTCGTCGTGCTGAACGGTGACCATCATGGCGCGCATGCCGAGCGCCCAGAAGCCCAACGCCGACAGGACGATGGACAGCGACGGCAACACCATATGGAGCGCCACGTCCTTGAGAAATTCCGGGTCCGACCAGTCCGGGATGGTGCCCGGCGAGTATGCGCCGAAGATCGGGAACAGATGAAACTGGAACGCGAGGACCCACAACAAGACCAGCCCCAGCATGTAGTAGGGCACGGCCGAGAGCGTCAGGAAGGGCGGCAACAACACGTTGACGATGAACCGCGGTGTTTTCGGCCAGGCCAGCAGACCGCCCAGGAAAATGCCCAGGCTGAAGGCAATCGCCGTTGACAGACCGAGCAAAGCCAGGGTCCACGGCAACGCACTGGCCATCAGCGTGCTGACCCGAGTGGGATAGTTCGCCATTGAGAAGCCGAAGTCGAGATGCGAGATATTCCACAGGTAGGTCACGTACTGCTGCCACAACGGCTTGTCGAGCCCGAACTCCTTGTCGAATTCGGCCACCATCGTGTCGATGTTGGCCTGGACGTAGCCGCCCTGCGCGGCTTGCTGGACCAATTGCGAGCGGATCGCGTTGCCGCCGGACAGTCTGGGCAACACGAAGTTGATGGTCGCCGCCACCCACACGACGACCACGAACAGAATGAGCCGTCTGATCAGGTATTGGACTGGCATGACTTTATAGCTGGAGGACCGGCGTCGCCGGTCCTCCTGGCATTTGGACTCCTAAGCCTGAGCGGGCTGCAGCTCGTTGAGGATCAACTGGAACGTCAGGTGCCAGAATGCGCCGTTGACGTAGGCGTTGTCCTTCGTCGGCCAGCCCTTCCAATAGTTCGTGTTGTAGGGAATACGGTGGTACCACTGCTGGATCGGAATGTCCGGCAGCTCCGGCAGCCAGATCGCCATGGCCCGCTTGAACTGATCCAGCAGCTTGGGCTGGTCGGTCGGTGAGGTGACCGCCATCTCGTCCACGATCTTGTCGTAGTCCGCGTTCTTCCACTTCGAGAAGTTGACGGCGTGGCCGCCAGGAATAGCCACCGACGCGCTCTGATACAGACGCATGGTGTCGTACGGATCGGAGTTGATGCTGCCGCCGTGGCCGAACAGCATGCCCTGGTAGTCGCCCTGCTGGAAGCGGTCGATCATGTCCGGTGGATGAACGTAGGTCGCGTCGATGCCGCCCTTCTTGAGCATCTCCACGAGCACCGGGCCCATATCGTCGAAGACGGCCCAACCGCCGACTTCGAGCTTGAGGTGGCCATTGGCGTCGGCCCAGAAGCCGTCGCTGCCTTTGGTGTAGCCCTTGCCTTGCAAGCGCTGGGCGGCTTTGTCGGGGCTGTACTCATTGGTGGGATATTGCTGGAGCAGGTCCTGGATGCCATCCTGGAACGGCTTGAGGCCGGGGTACTGGGCCGGATCCGGTAGCGGCAGCTTGGTCGGCGTGCTGGCGCCGTTGAACGCCACGTCGATCAGTTGCTGGCGGTCGATCAGGTAGCTGACTGCCCAGCGCAGGTCCTTGTCGGTGAACGGCGCCTTGGTCGCATCGACGTACAGCGATGTCGGCCACCAGTCGGTATAGCCGTACGGCGGATTGTTGCCGGCCCAGCCCTGCAGCTTGGGATTCTGGGCCAGGATCTGCTTCATCGTGTTCGGCCGCAGGTCGAGCGAGCAGTCCACGGCGTTGGTGATGAGCGCCTGGGCCGTCTGCGTCTCGCCCGGGAACGGCAGATAGACGATGCGCTGTACCGCCGGCAGCGATTTGACCAGGCCGGCCTTGACCGCCCACCAGTCGTCGCGCCGATCGATGATCTTCTGGTCGGCCGACGAAAACACCAGCTTCCACGGCGCGGTCGTCACCGGGATGCCCTTGGCAATGTCGAAGTTGGTGAACTTCGACCAGTCGGAGGACTGGCTGTAGATGTGCTGCGGCACCATGTACAGCCCGTTGTCGTACTTGTACATCATCTGGTACATGAACTTCGGCGCGGGCACCTTGAAGTTCACGATCACCGTGTTGTCGTCTTTGGCGCTTGCCTCCTGGACGAAGTTGGCCACGTCCGAGCCGAACTTGATCTTGCTGCCCTGCTTGGCGGCTTCCGTAATGGTGAAGGCGACGTCCCGCGCGCTGAACGGCTGGCCGTCGCTCCACGAAATGCCGGACCGCGTCTTGATTGTCAGGGTCTTGAAGTCCGGGCTGTACTCGTAACTCTCTGCCAGCCAGGGGATCTCCTTGTTGGCAAATCCGCTGTAAAAGTACAGCGGCTCGTGGAAGAGCCCCGGTCCGTTCTGGTGGTTCGCATCGGGTGCGAACGGATTCCACAGCTCGAAATCGGTGTACTTGCCGTCTTTCCCCGCCCACATCAGGATCAGCTGCTTGTTGCGCGCCACGGGCGCGGGTTGGGCCGGCGCCGCCTGCTGGGCTGGAGCAGTCGTTGGCTGGGCCGCCGGTGCAGTCGTCGGCGCTGCCCCGCCGGCTGGCGCCGTTGTGGGTTTCGCCGTCGTCGGCGCCGCGGCTGGCGCGGTGGTCGGCGCTGCTTGTGGCGCGGCCGGAGCACACGCCGCGGCGAGCGCCGCGGTGCCTCCCAGGATCGCTACCCGCAAGAAAAGCCGGCGGTTCACTAAACGATCGGGCCGAGCAGTATCCATTGACGCACCCCCGTGATTTGAACCACGCCTCGAATAGCTCTGGCGAGCATAGGCGGGGTTCGTATGCCCAGTCAAACGGAAAGGATCAGCGGCGCTCGCCCAGTCGCGGATCGAGCGCGTCGCGCAGTCCGTCGCCAACGAATGAGAAGCTGAGCATCGTCAGCGCGAGCACCAGAGTGGGAAACAGACCCAGGTACCAGTACACGCGGACGTAAGCCAGCGAGTCGGCGATCATTTTCCCCCAGCTTGGCAGCGGATCGTTGATGCCGAAGCCGAGAAAGCTCAAGCCGGCTTCTGTAAAGATGGCTGTCGGAATGCCGAGCGTGACGGCGACGATCAAGGGCGCCAGCGCGTTGGGCAGCAGGTGGCGCCGGGCAATCTGGAGGTGATTCGCGCCCATTGCGGTCGCGGCCAGGACGTACTCCTTTTCGCGCAGTGACAGCAGTTGGGCGCGCGTCAGGCGGCAGATGTCAATCCACCCGATCAGGCCGATGGCCAGGATGACATTCACCAGTCCGCTGCCGCTGATCGAGTCGGACCCGCGCCAGACCGAAATCAGGAACAACGCGAAAAGCCAGATGGGTACAGCGGTGAAGACCTCGACGAAACGCATGACGATGTAGTCCAGCCAGCCGCCGAAGGAGCCCGCCAGCGTGCCGAGCGTCAATCCGATGACCAGCGCGATCGCCTGGACGGACAGGCCGACAGTCAGCGACACGCGCGCGCCGAAGATGATGCGACTGAGAAAATCACGGCCCACGCCGTCGGTGCCCAGCAGGTGCCGGCCGCTCGGGAACTGGTTGGCGTCGCCCAGCACTGAGAAGTCGTAGCGCGCTGGCGCGAGCAGGTCGGCGAAGACGGCCATGATGGCCAGCAGCGCGACGACGGCCAGGGAGCCGACCGCCAGCTTGTTGCGCGAGAAGCGCCGCACAGCATCCCGCCACAGCGTCGAAGGCGGTTTTGCCAGCGCCGCGGTTGAGGCGATGCGCAGCGTCGGGGCGGTGGTGACGGTGCTCATCTGGAGGCGCCGAACAGCCGAATGCGCGGGTCCACCACCGTGTACAGAATGTCACTCAGCAGGTAGGTCGTGCTCCACAGCGTCGCCACCAGCAGCATCGTCGCCATGATCATGGGGTAGTCGCGCAGGTAGATGCTGGAGACGAAGAACTTGCCAAGGCCTGGCACGCGGAAGATGACCTCCACGAAGATCGTACCGGTGATCAGGTTGGGGATCTGTGGCAGCAGGATGGTGATGAGCGGGATCAGCGCGTTCTTCAGCGCGTGGCCGAGCACGACGGCGTGGTCGCGCAGGCCCTTCGCGCGGGCCGTGCGGATGTACTCCGCGTGCAACACTTCGACCAGGCTGGAACGCGTGTAGCGTGCTACCAGCGCCGACGGCCCAAGGGCGAGGGTGATGACCGGCAGGATCAGCGTCCTCCAGTCGGTCGCGCTGCCCCCGGGCCAGCCGCCAGTCGGTAGCCAGCCCAGGCCCACGGCAAACACCAGCAGCAGCCACAGCGCGATCACGAAGTTGGGCACAGTGATGCCCAGCGTGGATACAAAGGTGACGACGTAGTCGATCCAGGTGTTCTGGTGCACCGCCGCCAGGATGCCGCTGGTCAGGCCGATGGTGGCCGCCAGCAGGATGGCCAGTCCGCCGAGCTGCATGCTGGTCGGCCACGTGCGAGCGATGAGCTCGATGACGGTCTCGGTCGGACTCTGAAACGAGATACCGAAGTCGCCGTGCAGCGCGTTCCACATGTACAGGCCGTACTGCTCGTACAGCGGCCGGTCGAGCCCGTATTTGTGGAGGATGTTCGCCCTGGCGGCCGGTGGCAGGGGCGACTTTTCCTCGTCGAATGGCCCGCCCGGAATGGAGTGCATGAGAAAAAAGGCCAGCATCGACACGATGACGAACACCACCACGATGCCGCTGACGCGGCCGAGCAGGTAGACGAGCATAGCTTTCTGGCTTCGCCCCCTACCCGGCCGTTGCAGCTCGTGGAATCATGGCTCCGCCACAGTCAGGCGCGCCTCCATGACCACTTGCCCGCGGCGACCTACGGAATCTTGCGCCCTGCGCTGGCCACGTCCTTCGAGATGTACACGGTGCCAACCATGGTGCTCATGTTGGCGTAGTTGGGCCAGTGCATGGCCGCGAAGCCATTCTTGTCGGGCTCCAGGTCCGAGCCCTTCAGGTAGCCCTTGTACAGGTCGGCCACCGTGCGGTGGTAGATGAACACGCCACCGACGTCGGACACGAGCAGGCGCTCGGCATCCTGGAACATCTTGGTCCGCGTGGCCGGGTCGCCGGTAAAAGACGCCGCCTTCTTGACCATGTCGTCGAACTGGGTGTTGTTCCAGTTATGGCGGCCGCCACTCAGCCACACGCCGAGCATGTTGGACGGATCCAGGAAATCGAAGCCGTACGAGACCATGCCGAACTGGATCTGCGTCGGCTTGGCATTCAACGCGTCCATGTAGGTCTTGAACTCTTTGTTGGACACGTCGACGTCGATGCCCAGGTTCTGTTTGATGGACGCGGCGATCGCCTGCGCCACGGCCTGACGCGTCTGGTTCTCATTGCGCAGCCACAGCGTGATCTTGGGGAAGCCCTGCCCGTTCGGGAAGCCGGCCTCGGTCAGCAACTGCTTGGCCTTCTCCACGTCGTAGTTCTGGATCTCCTTCAGGCCGTCCGAGTTGGCGGCCGGGAAACCAGGCATCAGGAACGAGAAGGCGGGAATGCCCTGGCTCGGCTTGATGATCTGCTTGATCAGGTCGTCGCGCGGGACGACGTGGCTGAAGGCCTGGCGAACTTTCAGGTTGTTGAAGGGCGGGTTCTGCTCGTCGAAGAACAGGTAGTCGGTGCGGAAGTCGCCGTAATGCGGGTGCGTCTCTCTGGTCAGCTGGGCATCGGCGGCGATGATGTCGTTGTCGGCCGGTGACAGGAGCGAGCCGTCGACGTAATCCAGCTCGCCCGCCTGATAGGCCGCGAACTGCGCATTGGGCGCCATGCCGATATTGACGATGCGCTGGATGAGCGGCTTGTTCTTGCCGGTGTATTTGGGGTTGGCTTCCAGGACGACGCGGTCGCCCTTGCGCCATTCCTTAAGAATGAAGGGGCCATCGGAAACCGAGGTCGCCGGGTCGGAGTTGTAGAGGCCGCCGTGCGCCTCGAGCGCCTTCTTCTGAAGGCCCTGGCTGTACAGCATCATGGCTGGCAGATACGGGGCGGCGTCCTGCGTCTCGAACTGCAGCGTGTGGGCATCGACCGCCTTGACGCCGATCTGGTCGAGCGCGACTTTGCCTCCCACCGCGTCGTCCCAGTTCTTGATGATGCCGTTGAAGAACCAGGTGAAGTCCCAGGCATGCTTGGGGTCGGCGCCGTAGCGGAACGTGGCGACGTAGTCGTCGGCGGTCACCGGCGTGTCGTCCGACCACATCAGGTTCGGGTCGAGCTTGAACGTCCAGACCTTGCCTGTCGAGTCGACGCTCCATTCGGTGGCCGCGCCCGGCACGATGCCGAAGTCCTTGTTGATGCGCACCAGTGGCTCGGTGAACAGATCCGACCTGGCGCCGCCGCGTTTGTAGACGGACTCCCAGAAGTCCAGGGTGGTGAAGTCGGCGGTGTTGTCGTACGCCACGACCAGTACCTGCTGATCGGCGGGCGCGGCATCGGTCGGCAGTGCCGCGGCTGGGGCCGCCGCGGGAGCCGTGGTCGGTTTGGCCGCCGCCGCGGGAGCAGTGGTTGCCGCTGCAGCGGGCGCAGTGGTCGGCTTCGCGGCGGGCGCAGTGGTGGGCGCCGTGGCCGGAGCGCTCGTCGCGGCAGGCGGGCTGGTTGGCGCCGCCGGGCCGCATGCCGTCAACACGAACACGAGCCCAACCAGGAGCGGAGAACGCAGGTGCAAGCGGGTCATCCAGTGCTTCCCCCTTTGCTACAGGCCGCTATCCGTACCACCGACACGATTTAGGTGTCAAATAGCTGCCAGGGCGCGCTCGCTCGCGACTTGCAAAGAAAAACCCTCCCCAGGCTGGCTCAATCGGAGAGCCAGTTAACAGGGTGGTCCTGGGCGTAGCGGGCGAGGCGGACGCCGAGGTCTTCCTGGAGCTGGATGGACAGACCGCCGTCGACGACCAGCGCCTGGCCGGTAATAAAGGAAGCGTCGTCGGAGCACAGGAACACGATCGCGTTGGCGATATCCACGGGTGTGCCGGTACGGCGGAGCGGGTATTGCTCTGCGAAGAAGCGAAAGACGTCCTGGTGGTCGCGCCAGCGCTCTTCCATGCGCTCGGTGACGATGTGGCCGGGACAGATGGCGTTGACGCGGATGCCGTCGGGTCCGTACTCCACGGCCAGCTGGCGGGTCAGGCCAATCACGCCGGCCTTGAGCGTCTCGTACACCAGCGAACCGGGCGCATTGAGCAGGCCGTGTACTGATGACATGTTGATCATCACGCCGCCGCCAGCCTCGCGCATGTGGGGCACCGCGAACTTCGCAGCGCGAAACATCGCCTTCAGGCCGAGGTCGAAGCTTCGGTCCCACTCGTCTTCGGCTGTGGAGATTGCGTCCGAGCGCGGGCGGAACGCGTAGGCGTTGTTGATCACCATATCCAGCCGACCGAGCTGGTTGACGGCCCGCTCGACCATAGCGCGGACTCCGGCTTCCGTGCCGACGTCGCACTCGATCGCCTCGGCCGTGCCGCCCGCCGCCTGGATCCTTTCCGCATTGCGAACGGCGCCCGCGGCGTCCACGTCCACGACAAGCACGCGCGCGCCTTCTTCCGCGAGCACACGCGCGGTCGCCCCGCCAATGCCCCAGGCTCCGCCAGTAACGACCGCCACTCGATCTGCTAAACGCCGCATGCACAGATTCAACACGAACGAAGCCGTCAGCCGTCAGCGGCGAGCTGACAGCTACGTTGCGTCGCGCGAACGTAGCAGGTCGGCGCGGGTCACGATTCCGACCAGGCGACCATCCGCCAGCACCGGGACGCTGCGGAGCCGCTGGTTGACGAACAACTGCTTGACTTCGGCGAGCTCCATGTCTTCGGTCACGCTGATCACCCGCGAGCTCATGACCTCACCGGCCGTGGCGCCAGGGCGTCGAATCAGGTCGACTTCGCTGACCATGCCCAGCACGTGGCCGTCGTCGTCCACCACCGGAGCGCTCGGAACGTGGCTCTGATTTAACAGCGCGGCAATCTCCCCGACGGGCGTCTTCACCGGCACGGAGACGACCTTGCGTGTCATGACCTCGCGGATGTAGGTGGACCGCCGCTGGGTCCAGGCCGGTGGATCGCTGGCCGGGAACGACTCTTCGGAGGCTTCCTGGACGATGTCCAGTGGCTCCGCGGCGTGCTCCGCTTCCTGCTGGATGGCGAGCAACTCACGGATCTGGCCGAGGGCTGGCGGGCGCAGGAGGTCGGCCCGACTGACGACGCCCACCAGCCGCCCTTCGCTCAGCACGGGCACGCTTCGGATGCGCTCGCTGCCAAACACCTGGACGACCTCATCCAGGTCGGTCGCTTCGGTGACGCTGATCACGCGTGCGCTCATCACGGCGCCGGCGGTCAGGCCAGGGCGGCTGAGCACATCGAGCTCGCTGACCATGCCCAGCACGTGACCATGCTCGTCCACCACGGGCGCCGAGGTGACCTGCCGCTGGCGCAGCAACGCGGTGACCGCCTGCACAGGCATGTCCGCTGAGACGGTGGCGACCTCTCGCGTCATGATGTCCCGGGCCATGAGCGACGTCATGCACGATCCTCCTTTCCGTGACGCTAGCAACGCAACGGTAACACGCGTTTACACGCCTGTGACCTTGCGTCACGTCGAATGTGACCAGCGGCGTCTATAAGGGGATGCGTCGTCGGCGGGAGTCCGCGCATGTCGCCCGCCTGACGACGTCGCCTCCGGCGGGACCAGCACGCCAACTGGTCCCGCCGTATGCAAA
>CBJLVJ010000009.1:0-14472 GCA_966426465.1 uncultured bacterium
TGCGCGGCGGGGCTGGCGGGCCTTCCTCGGCTTCCGCCTTCTTCAGCGCCGCGACCTCCTGACTCTCGGGTGGCTTGGGTCGCGCGATGAAGGGATTGTCGAGATCCTTGCGCAACGTGATGGCGAACGGACGCGAGCCCTTCGGAAAGCCCAGGTCGAAGTGCAGCTCGTCGTATACCGGGTCGAAGTCGCGCTGGCCGATGAAGTACAGGTACTTGCCTTCAGGGTCGAAAGCGGGGCGTGTGTCGCGCAGCGCTGGACGGGTGACAAGGGTCGTCTCGCCCGTCTCGATCTGGCCGAGCTTGATGGCCGTGGTCTGCGCGGTGTCCGCGAAGCCGTAGGCCAGCCAGCGGCTGTCGAACGACCACGCCATACCCTCGATACGGCCGTAGGGGCTTCGATCGAGCTGGCGCATGGTGGCCGCGGGACCACTCAGGTCGACCAGGAGCAGCTCGTTGCGATGGTTCGTCACCGAGACCGTGTCGATGGTCGGCGCGACCTCGAGGTCGACCACTCGCCCCACGTCCAGGTCGGACAGGGCTTGCGGCGGCGCTGAGCCGTCGGCGGTGAGAATTGTCAGGAGCTCGCGGTCGCTGTTGCCGTCGGATGCCGCCGCGATCAGGCGCTTGTGGTCGTTGAGCCAGGTGAGCAGCCGGTAGCGCACCCCGTCGGACTCGCCGAGCTGCGAGACGGCGCCCTCCCAGTTGTGGAACGTGAACGCCTTGCCGCGTGACGTGATCGCCAGGCCCGTGCCGTCGGGACTGAGCGTGGCGCTGTGCAAGAAGCGCTGGGCCGGGACGAAACGGCGATTGCGCTGCGTCCGCGAGCTGCTCAGCCGGACATCCAGACGTGTGGCCGAGTCGCGTTGCGGATCAAGCAGGTACAGGTCGGCACCGGCGTGATAGACCAGCCGACGTCCGTCTGTGCTGAGGTTGCGGGCGTAATAGCTGTCGTGGTCGGTATGCCGCTGCAGGTCGTGGCCGTCGGGCGTGCACGAATAGACGTTGCCGAACCCCTCGTGGTCCGAGAGGAAGAAAATCCGACCATCCACCCAGCACGGGCTGGACAGATTGCCGTCGAGGCGCAGCAGGGGTCGGAACTCACCGGAGCCGCGCGGGTCGACCCACAGGGCGCCGGCGGTGCCACCCCGGTAGCGCTTCCAGTGCGCCGGATCGCGCACGGTATTGCGGCCAAGCACGACACCGCCGTCTGGGCCGAAAGCCAGGGCGCTGGCGGGGCCCCATGGAACCTGTCGCGACGGCTTGACGGGGCCACTGGCCTCGACCTCGCGCAGCCAGTACTCGCGGCCAAACGGGCGGCCGGCCGACGAGGAGTACAGGATCTTCGTCCCGTCCGGTGACCAGCTGGCCACGCTGCAGCCGGGCGCACCCTCATAGGTGAGCCGTCGCGCGGGGCCGCCACGGGCCGGGATGACGGAGACCTCGGGCGGTCCCTCTTCACGACCGACGAACGCGATCTGCGTGCCGTCAGGCGAGTAGCGCGGACGGCTTGCCTCGCCGACGCCGGCCGTCAGGCGGTAGGCGAGCCCACCGCTGGCGCTGACTCGCCACAAGTCGTCTTCGCAGGCGAACACCAGTTCGTCCCCGTGCAGCGATGGGAACCGGAAATAGCCCACGTCCGAACCACCCATGGCCGAAATACTAACCAACGCCGTTCGAGACGGCTCGCGTTCGGGCTGCGGGTTCGGCCAGGAAGTTCAGGAGGTCGGCACGGGTGCGCGCAGAAGCTGGCGGAGGACGTAGGGCAGGATGCCGCCGTGGCGGTAGTACTCGATCTCGATCGGGGTGTCGATACGGCAGATCACGTCGAAGCTGAACTCGCTGCCGTCCGGGCGGCGGCCGTGGACGGCGAGCCGCTGGCCTGGCCGAAGGCCGTCGGCGATGCCTCTGATGCTGAACGTCTCGCGTCCCGTCAAGCCGAGCGCCTGCCGTGTGTCGCCTTCTTTGAACTGGAGCGGGAGCACGCCCATACCGACCAGGTTGCTGCGGTGAATGCGCTCGAAGCTCTCGGCGATAACCGCGCGCACGCCCAGCAGCAGAGTGCCCTTAGCTGCCCAGTCACGTGAGGAACCGCTGCCGTACTCCTTGCCCGCGATGCCGACCAGTGGCACACGCTCGCCCTGATACTCCATCGCCGCGTCGTAGATCCGCATCACCTGGCCCTCGGGGTTGAGCACCCAGTCGGGCGGCAGCTTGAGCGTCCAGTCGCCTTCACGATCAGGCACAAGCTCATTGCGCAGACGTACGTTGCCGAAGGTGCCGCGCATCATGACCTGGTGATTGCCTCGGCGCGAGCCGAACGAATTGAACTCGCGTGGCTGCACACCATGCTCGGTCAGGAAGCGGCCGGCAGGTGCGTCTTTCGGAATGGAGCCAGCCGGCGAGATATGGTCGGTGGTGATCGAGTCGCTGAGCATCACCAGCACGCGTGCGTTCTCGATGTCGCTCAGCGCTCCCGGCTCCGGGCTCAAGTCCTGGAAAAACGGCGGCTCCTGGACGTAGGTCGACGCGGCGGACCACTCATACAGGTCGCCCCGCTCCGGTAGCGGCAGCGCCTGCCAGTGCTCGTCGCCTTCGAAGACGTGGGCGTACTGCTGCTGAAACTCCTCGGGTGTGACGGCTTGCTGCATGGTCTGACGGATCTCGGCCTGCGTCGGCCACAGGTCGCGCAGGTAGACCGGGTTGCCATTCGGGTCGGTCCCGAGCGCGTCGCTGGTGAGGTCGATGTCGACGCTGCCCGCCAGCGCGAAGGCGACCACCAGTGGCGGTGAGGCCAGGTACGAGGCTCGGACTTGCGGGTGGATGCGGGCTTCGAAGTTGCGGTTACCGCTGAGCACCGCCGCCACGACCAGGTTGTTGCCCTGGATGGCCTGCGCCACCGGTTCGGCCAGGGGCCCGCTGTTGCCGATGCAGGTCGTACAGCCGTAGCCCACGACGTGGAACTGGAGCGCCTCGAGATAGGGCAGGAGGCCCGCTCGGTTGAGATAGTCCGTCACCACACGCGAGCCTGGCGCCAGGCTGGTCTTGACGGCTGGACTCACCGAGAGTCCCTTCTCGACGGCCTTTTTGGCCAACAGCCCGGCCGCCAGCATAACCAGCGGATTCGACGTGTTGGTGCAGCTGGTAATCGCCGCGATGGCTACTGACCCGTTCTGCAGTGTGGCTTTACGCCCGGCCACCTCAACCTCGATGCCATTGCCCTCAGGTTGGACTGGCAGGCGCTTGACCGTGCCCGCGTTGGCGTCGACGAGCTTGATCGTGCCCTGGGCGCCACCATTGGTGGCGTCTGAGAACGCGGCCGGAAAGGCCACACGAATACTCTGCGCGACGCCTGGCAGGGTGACACGGTCCTGTGGCCGCCGTGGCCCGGCAAGGCTCGGCTCGACCGTCCCGAGATCGAGCTCGAGCATGTCGTTGAAGACTGGATCGGGCGCCGAGTCGGTGCGGAACAGTCCCTGCTCTTTGGTATAGCGCTCGACGAGGTCGACCAGCTCCGGGCTTCGCCCGGTCAGGCGGAGATAGCGCAGCGTCTCGTCGTCGACCGGGAAGAGGGCGGCGGTCGCGCCGTACTCGGGACACATATTCGAGATCGTTGCTCGATCGGCCAGGCCGAGCTGGCTCAGACCGGGCCCGGTGAACTCGACGAACCTGCCCACCACGCCGCGTTTGCGCAGGATCTGCGTGACGGTCAGCACCAGGTCGGTGGCCGTGGTGCCTTCGGGCAGCTCGCCGTGGAAACGGAACCCGACAACCTCAGGCGTGAGGAGGTACAGCGGTTGGCCGAGCAGGACCGCCTCGGCCTCAATGCCGCCAACGCCCCATCCCAGCACACCCAGACCGTTGACCATCGTCGTGTGCGAGTCAGTGCCGACCAGCGTGTCGGGCATGGCGACCGTCTCCCCGTCGGCGCTTCGCTGATGGACGACGCTCGCCAGATACTCGAGGTTGACCTGGTGGACAATCCCCCGCCCCGGCGGCACGACGCGGAAGTTCTCGAACGCCTGCTGCGTCCAGCGCAGCAACGCGTAACGCTCCAGGTTGCGCTCGTACTCACGGGCGACGTTCATCTCGAACGCATTGGCGTTGCCGAAGTAATCGACCTGGACCGAGTGGTCGATCACCAGGTCGCACGGGACGAGCGGATTGATGCGCTTGGGGTCGCCGCCCAGGCGCGCCATGGCCGAGCGCATGGCGGCCAGATCGACCGCGGCGGGCACGCCCGTGAAGTCTTGCAACAGCACACGCGCTGGATAGAACGGAAACTCGTTCTCTTGCGCGGATCCAGGCTGCCAGCGCGCCAGATGCTCGATCTCGCTCCTGCGCACGACGCCGTTACCCGCCTTGCGCAGCAGGTTTTCCAGGAGGACTTTGACGGTCATCGGCAACCGCTCGACACCCGGGTAGCCGTTGTCGGCGAGGCAGCCGAGGCGGAAATAGGTGACGCTGCCGCCCGCCGTCGGCAGCGACGCGCGGGCACCCTCGAATGCGTCGGCGGGCTCTTGCCCGGTGCTCATGCTTCAGCCTCCCCCAGGTCAGGGTTAAGGAATTGCGTACATCGTAGCGCCACCGCCCGAACGCCCCAGGTGTTCCTGTCGGAACGTGTTAGACTTCGCCCGCAGCGTGTGAAGCGTCACCGTGCGTGGTCTTCCTCCAGAGCCTCGCTCCGCACGGTCGACGGCCATCCCTGACACTTGGATCGACGCTTGTTCGCGTCGGTCGTCGGGAATGTAGAGGGAGGAACCGAGGCGTATGGAATTCTGGCCGGTCGTGTTGCTGGCAGGGATTATCGCCATCCTGTTCGCCGCCTGGCTCGCCCGCGATGTGCTCTCCCAGGACCAGGGCACCAAGGCGATGCAGGAAGTTGCAAGTTTGATCTTCGAAGGTGCGATGGCGTTCCTCAACCGCCAGTACCGCACGATTGCCCTGCTCGCGGTGGTGGCCGCCGTGATCATTGGGGTGCTGATTGGCGGCCTCGCCAACGATCCAGGCCACGGTATTCGAACCGCGATCGCCTTCCTTGTCGGTGCGTTCTGCTCGGGGCTCGCAGGCTTCATCGGCATGTACATCGCCGTGCAGGCGAACCTGCGCACCGCCGCCGCGGCCCAGCGCAGCGTCAGAGACGCGATCAACGTCTCGCTGCGGGGCGGCGCCGTTTCGGGTTTCCTGGTCGTCGCGCTGAGTTTGCTCGGCGTGCTCGGCATGTACGCCCTGTTCGGTGGTTTCAACGCGGCGCCGTCGGGTGCGTCCGCCGCGCAGCGGCTGGCCGACGGCGTGGCGAGCGTGCCCTTCGAGATCGTCGGCTTCGGCTTCGGCGCGTCGTTCGTCGCCCTGTTCGCCCAGTTGGGCGGCGGCATCTACACCAAGGCGGCGGACGTTGGCGCAGACCTGGTTGGCAAGGTCGAAGCGGGCATTCCGGAGGACGACCCGCGCAATGCGGCCGTCGTCGCCGACCTGGTCGGCGACAATGTGGGTGACTGCGCTGGCCGTGGCGCCGACCTGTTCGAGTCCACCGCCGCCGAGAACATCGGGGCCATGATCCTGGGCGTGGCGCTGTACGTGGTCACCGGCAATACCGCGTGGGTGTTTTTCCCACTCGTCGTGCGCTCCGTGGGGATCATCGCTTCGATGGTGGGCATCCTGGCCGTGGCGGTTGGCGACGTGCGCGATCCACAGCGCAAGCTCGACCAGGGCTACTGGGCGATGACCGTGGTGGCCGCCCTCGGCATCTTCGGCACGGTCTGGGTGATGCTCGACAAAAACTACTGGTTCGCCTTCGCCGGGCTCACCGGTCTGCTGACGAGTGTCGCCTTTGTGTACATCACCCAGTACTACACCGCCGGCAGCTGGCGACCGGTTCAGGAGCTGGCGCGCGCCTCGCGCACCGGTCCCGCCACGAACATCATCTCGGGTATGGCGGTCGGCTTCGAAAGCACGGGCATCACCGCGATCATCATCGCCGTGGCGCTCGGCCTGTCCTACTTCTTTGGTACGCGCGCGGCCAGCCTCACCCCGGCGCTGGCTACGGGCAACGTCAATCCGGGTCTGTTCGGTACGGCTGTGGCGACCATGGGCATGCTGACCACGGTGGCCTACGTCCTGTCGATGGACACGTTCGGCCCGATCACCGACAACGCCGGCGGTATCGCCGAGTTCTCGCGGGCGCCGGCCGAGGTGCGGCACATTACCGACGTCCTCGACGGTGTCGGCAACACCACCAAGGCGCTGACGAAGGGCTACGCGGTGGGCTCGGCGGCGCTGGCCGCCTTCCTGTTGTTCTCGGCGTACATCGACGAAGTCAAGGTGCGCACGGGCGCCACCGGCTTTCCCGTCGATCTCTCGAAGGTCGAAGTGTTCCTGGGTGGCTTCCTCGGGCTCATGTTGATCTTCTTCTTCAGCTCGTTGGCGATCCGCGCCGTCGGAAAGGCAGCGGGCGCAATCATCGAAGAAGTCCGCCGCCAGTTCCGCGAGCATCCGGGCATCATGCAGGGCACCGAGCGTCCCGACTACGCGCGGGCCGTCGATATCACCGCCCGGGCGGGTCTGCGCGAGATGGTGGTACCCGGCCTGCTGGCGGTGCTCTTCCCGATCGTGGTCGGCCTGGTGCTCAAGGCCGAAGCCGCTGCCGCTTTGCTGATGGTCGGCACCATGGGCGGCATCCTGATGGCGACGGTCCTCAACAATTCCGGCGGCACCTGGGATAACGCCAAGAAGTTCATCGAGCTCGGCCAGCTCAAGGGCGAAGGCGGCATGGTGCTCGGCAAAGGTACCGACGCGCATGCTGCCGCGGTCGTCGGCGACACGGTTGGCGACCCGTTCAAGGACACCGCGGGACCATCACTGCACGTGCTGATCAAATTGCTCAGCACGATCACGCTCGTGATGGCCCCGCTGTTCATCGGCCGCTAGATCGGAGGGCGGGCCCGATTATGGGCCCGCGTCTCCCTGACTCCTGAGGTCGAGCATGACCTCGCCCATGCCCGCACGCAGCGCCAGCAACGAGGCGCGCGCGGTGACGGTGTCCTCGGGCGCCTGGTGCAACAGGGCGGTTTCGGTCCGCTCGACCTCCGCTTCGAGGCTGACGTACGACTCCGGGTACCAGCTGCTGAGCTCGTCGCCAACATCCTCCCAGTTATTGAAGAACTGCCTGAACTGCGAGCGGGCGATGCGGACGTCTGCCGACGAGAGCCCCTCCAGCGCCATGTTGAGGTGAGCCAGCATGGCGTTCACCACCGGCCGGACCTCGGCGATCGTCTGCGGCGTACCCTGGCGGTCGCTGTCCGGCTGGGCGATGCGGTCGGCCAGCTCGCCATTGCCGGCCAGGGCGGGATGCTCCCAGAAGATCTGCAGCGCATGTGGCAGGTCTTGCGGGGTGAGCGCGTCCCAGTCAATCTGGGCTGCCGTCTCGGCCGAGACGACGCCGCGTAGCACGATCGTCTCGGGCGCCACGCCGCCCTTGCGCTCGACCGGGTACGTGCCGAGCACGGTGGTGTTGGTGATGCGTCCAGCGTCGGTCGACTGGTGAATGGTGCGCAGGATCGTCAACAGGTCGTCCATGGCGCCTTCCTGCACGGCGCCCGGGTCGCCACCTTCGTTGCGCAGCGCGAACTGCACCGTGGCCTGGCCGTCGTCGTCGATGTTGACGCGCGGCAGGCGCGGGACGTCACGGCCGGTGTCGAGATCGAGCGTCTGCGACACCGCGGCCATCAGGTCCGGGGCGGCGTTGGGATCGGCCTCATCGGTGACCGGCTTCAGTTTGACGATGCGCCCTTCGACCGGCGCGGTTGGATCGACGACGACCTTGCCGAGCATCGTCGGGTGCGGGTTGCAGTGGTAGGGATACACGTCGGGACGGGTGAAGGTGTGCGAGAAGGAGTCGCCCGGGCGCAGGAGTGGTGAGCTCCATTCGTACGGCGGCGTGGCCTTCGGGTCCCGATCGGCCGTGGTCGTGTGGTCGGTGTCGTCGTCGTTCTCCCAGGTGACCGTCGTCCCTGGCGGGATGTGGATCTCGAACGGCTGGAACTGGAAGTCCGTGATCGAGACCTCGAGCTCGTGGGCAACCGGTTTCGGCGGCGGGGCGGGCGCGGCCGTCGGGCCAATCGGGCCGTTCAGCTTGAACACCCACACGGTGTCCCCGCGCGGGAAGTCCTGAATGGTGTTGCCACCCACGGCAACGGCGATGTACTGCGTGCCGTTGACGGAATACGTCACGGGTGGGGCGTTCACGCCGGCGTTGGTCTGGAAGCGCAGGAGTGTCGCACCGCTGTCGGCGTCGAACGCGTCCAGATTGCCGTCACCTTCGCCGACAAAGACCAGCCCGCCGGCGGTGGTGAGCGAGCCGCCGTCGCACGGTTTCTGGAAAACCGGGTCGGCCGGGTTCGTGCCGCCGCGCTGCCACTTGATCTTGTTGGTCGTCACGTCCAGCGCGGTGAACGTGCCGTACTGCCTGGCCGTGGGCGGCGGGATGAAGGCGCTGCCCTCGCGCAGCACCGGCTGTTCGAGCTGTTCGGGGTGCCGCGTATAGACCATCGGCTGGTTGATGCCGCACACATACATCAGGTTCGTCTGCTGATTGAACGAGTGCGGCGACCACTCGGAGCCGCCCGCGGCGCCCGGACAGATCAGCTGGGGCGCTTCGTTGAACGGGGTATAGATCGGCACCGGGCTGAGCAGCACCCCGCGGTACACGACGGGTGGGGTGCACTGGGCGAGGTTTACCGGGTTGTTGGGGACGAATGCCGCAGTCGGGTCCATGACCGGCTGCGTCGGGTTCGTGAGCTGGGTGGGCTCCTGCGGCACGGGCGTTTCAGGCGCTGGTGCGTAGGGCAGCGGTACGCCCGTCGTACGGTCGAGGAGATACACCCAGCCGGTCTTGCCGGCCTGGCCGAGGGCCTTGATCGGCCCGGCGGGGGTGGGGATGTTGAACAGGATCACGGGGCTGGCGGCGTCGTAATCCCAGATATCGTGGTGAACCTCCTGGAAGAATCCGTCGCCCGGCGGGGTTCCCGTCACCGGGTTGACGCCCCAACCGGCCCGCGGCTGACCCGTGTTCAGGTCGATCGCGACGACCGAGTCGCTGGTCTGGTTTGGCCCGGGGCGAATGGTGCCGTCTGCGTCCGGGCCCGGATTGCCGACGTTGAGGAACAGCAAGCCAAGGTCGGGGTCGATCGGCGGCGTCTGCCATACCGGCCCACCGCTCTGCGCATCGTTGCCTTCTGGACCGTCGGTGCGCGGGACCGGCTGGCTCGTCGTGAAGAACTGCCAGACCTTTGCTCCGTTCGACGAGTCAAACGCAGTGATGCGGCCGCGCGCCTCAAATTCGCCGCCTGAAGCGCCGACGATCACCAGCCCTCGGCCCGAGGGGGTCTGCCAGAACTGCGGCGCCATGGTCTCTGAGTAGCCAGTGAACGGGTTGTCCGCCGGGTTGCCCGTCGCCGGCACGCTCCACACCACCTCGCCGTTTTGCTGGTTGAGCGCGACCAGCTTGGCGTCCAGTCGGGCCAGGAACACCTTGTTGTCGCCGACCGCGACGCCGCGGTTGATGAACCCGCAGCACAACGGCAGCAGGTTGATTTCCAACAACTCGGGTTCGTACTTCCAGCGTTCATTGCACGTCGCTGCGTCGACGGCCAGCACCTGGTCGAGCGGGCCCGTAACGAACATCGTGCCGTTGATCACGATCGGCGACGTCTCGAAGGACGAATTCACCAGCAGGTCCCTGTCCATGCCGATGTGGAACGTGCACGCGCCCCGCAAGTTCTGCACGTTCGACTTGTTGATCTGATTCAACGACGAGAAGCGTTGGTTGAAGTAGTTGCCGCCGTACACGGGCCAGTCGTTGCCCGCGGGCGTTGCCACCGGGCGGACAACCGTGGTCGTCGACGGCGGGCGTTGATCCTCATCGGCCCGCGCGGCGGGACCCGAGCTCAACCAACCAGACGCGAATGCGGCCGCGAGCAGCCACCGGACTGCGGCGCGGCCAAGGCCAGGAATCATGCCGATCCTCCTACATACCCAGCGTCCGCTGCGCCTCGGCTGCCCACAACCATCGGCCGATGGGTTTGCGAAGTCCTCGGCTCGGCGGGACTGGAAACCCCCCGACCGACGGGGTGCGATGCCACGATGGTTGGGCTAAGCTGGTAACAGACTGGTAATAAGCATCGCGTAGCGTCCGCAACGGAGGTGCTGCACTCGCGACCGCGGCTGGGCGCAAGCTGAATCACGGTGGTGGTGGTCAACTGCTTTTTTAAGGCCGCGGAACCAACATGGTCCTGAAGGCTCGGATGCGCGAGCCAATACGCGTGCTGCTGGTAGATCACCCCGGGCTATCGCGACACGGCCTGGTCGCGCTGTTGTCGCGCCGGCGCGGGCTACGCGTCGTCGGCGAAGCTGACACGGGCATCGAGGCGCTCGCGCTCGCGCGGGCGGTCAAGCCCGACGTCGTCATCGTCGAGACGAGCGTTCCGGCGGGCGGGCTGAAGCTCCTGACCCAGCTGTCCCGCGAGCTGCCGCATGGCGCGATGCTGGTGCTGACCGAGGCCAGCAGCGACCCGGGCGTGAGCGGCGCGCTGCAGGCCGGCGCCCGAGGCTACCTTCAGAAGAGCTGCGATCCCGAGGCGCTGGTACGCACGATCGAGCGCGTCCATCTGGGTGAGCTGGTCGTGGCGGCGCAGGCCGCGCCTTTGCTCCACGGCCCTGGCCGCCTGCATCCTCGATCCGAGACACTGACCGACCGCGAGCTGGAGGTGCTGCGGCTGGTCGCGCGTGGGCGGACCAATCCGGGCATCGCGCACGAGCTGGGCATCACCGAGCACACCGCCAAGGAGCACCTGGCCAATATCCTCGACAAGCTTGGCCTCGAAAATCGGGTGCAGGTCGCGACGTACGCCGTGCACCACGGACTCGCCGCCCTGGCCGACAACTAGCGCGCTCAAACGTCGGGGTATGCTTCGCGCCGGTGCGGCTGCGCGAAGCGCTCGAGCAAACCTCGGTCGGCACATTGCGACGCATCGCCTCGCAGCACGGCTTGTCACACGACGACGGCACCACGCGCGCCGAGCTGGTCGAGCGCCTGGCTGAGCGCCTGCTCGCGCCGACGTATCTCGACGAGCAGCTGGTTGGACTGGGCGACGACGAACGAGCGGTGCTCGCCGCGGCGCGCGCCGGCGCGGGCGAGCTGCGCGGTCTGCTGGTGGATCGCGATCACCCGGGGACGGCCGAGGCGCTGGCCGAGCGCGGTTTGCTGTACCGCGTGTTCGCTTCGGCCGGGCCGTTGCTTGGCGAGGTGTTCGCCGCTCCGGACGAGCTGCTGGAGCGGCTTCCTCCACCGCCGCCGGTGCCCGCGCCGCCGACGGTCAGTCCGCCACCGGGCAGCGACCGGCGAACGAGCGACGCCGCGTTCAGCCTGTTCGCGCTGGTCAGCGCACTCGTTCGTGAGGCGGGCCACCTGGAGCAGGAAGTCCGCGGCTGGTCGGAAGAGCCAGGCGGCTGGGAGTGGCACGCGCGCTGGGACTTCTTGCGACATCTGGCGCAAGCGGCCGGATTGGTGGTGCAGCGCGCGGACGGCACGCCGGCCGCCAGCTCCAGCCTCATCCGACTGCTGGATCGACCGGCCGAGCTGGCCGACCGCTTGTGGCGAACGTATCTGGCCGATCGAAGCTGGTTCGACCTGGCGCACGCCGGCCTGGCCGACGGCGGCGAGCTGGCGGAGGCGGTGCCTCTGCGCAAGGCGCTCGTCGACACCGTCGAGCAATTGCCGCACACAGCCTGGATCGAGCTCGACGCGTACCTGGCCTGGGTCGAGCGCACGCGGCCCGATGTGGTGCGCGAGCAGCTCAACCCGCGCGGGCTGGTGGAGCTGGGCGCGCGAAGCTGGGCCGAGCTGGAAGCGCCACTGCTGCGCTACTGTCTGCTGGGGCCGCTGTACTGGCTGGGGCTCGTTGGCGCAAGCGCCGATGGTCGCGTGGTGGTGCGCCGTGCGCCCCTGATGGCGACGAGCGCTGAGCCGTGCACCTGGGACGAGCCGGCCGAGCTGCTGGCACCGGCGCGCGCGGCGCTCGGAACACTGCTGCACGCTGAGACGTACCTGGTGCTGCGCGAGCGGAGTCGCGTCTCGCAGTACCACCTGGTCCAGGCGCGCGTGGCGGCCGCGCTGGGCGGCGGCGGCTCGATCGAGGAATGCCGGCGGCTGCTGGTGCGCCTGACCCGGGCGGAGCTGCCGACGCCCGTTGCCGAGCGGCTGGCGGTCTGGCAAGACCGTTTCGGGGCGCTCGCGGTCAGACCGGCGGTGCTCATCGAGGCGCGCTCCGAGGCCGAGCTCGAACAGGCCATTGCCGACGAGCGCGTGCGGCCGTTCGTGCGCGCTCGCCTCGGTCCCACGGCCGCGGAGGTACCCGCGGCCGACGTGCTCGAGCTGGCGGCCAAGCTGCGTGAAGCCGGCCACCTGCCGCGGGTGGACGCGGCGCTGCGACTCGCCGCCGAGCCCCGCCACGCGTACAGCGGCCTGGTCGACGAGCAGGTGCTCGAGTTCCTGCTGGTCAGCTTGCTGGCGTTTCAGACGGCCCGACCCGAGCGGCTGTCGGAGCTGGAGGGCTCGCTCTCGCTGCTGGAGCGGCTCGAGCGACAGTTCCCGCGCGAGCGCCTTGCCCAGCTGCGTGCCGCCGCGGCAAGCCTGGCTGGCCAGCTGGCGTCCACGTCTGCAGTTACGCGGTCGCGCAAGCGCCGTCGCAAAGCCTGAGAAGCGGGTCGGTTATACTCGCCCCAGGTACCTGTCGATTTATGCCTGAACTTGCTGATCTGCTGCAGCTGCAACGGCGCAGCGACCTGCCCGCCATTCGGCCCGGCGACACCGTGCGCGTGCACGTGCGGGTGGTCGAGGGCAACCGTGAGCGACCCCAGATGTTTGAGGGGGTCGTGCTCGAGGTCAAAAAGCCCAACGCCTACGACGGATCGTTCCGTGTACGGCGCGTAACGCACGGCGTGGGTGTCGAGCGTGCCTTCATGTTCCAGTCGCCGCGCGTGGAGAAGGTGGAAGTCACGCGTCGCGGGTCCGTCCGCCGCGCGAAGCTGTACTACCTGCGTGGTCTGACTGGCAAGGCGGCGCGCATCAAGGAGCGCCGCACCGCCCCACCCCAGCGCGAGGCTCGCTCCACCAGCGCATGATCGTGCCCACGCTTGCGCGCGAATGGGCGCTCTGGCGAACGGGAGCGCGGCGCGTAGCAGGTGTGGACGAGGTCGGCATGGCGTGTCTGGCCGGGCCGGTGGTGGCCGCGGCGGTGGTCGTCAAGCCGTACTGCCACAAGATCCCCGGCGTCAGGGACTCAAAGACCGTGTCGCTGCCGCAGCGCGAGCGGCTGTACACCGAGATCCTGCGGCGCGCGGCGGCGGTTGGGGTTGGCGCGGCGTCCGTGGCCGAGATCAACGACATCAACATCCTGCGTGCGTCGCACCTGGCGATGTGGCGGGCCCTCCGGCGGGTCAGGCCGTACGACCACGTGCTGATCGATGGGCGGGACTTTCGCGAGATCGATGTTGGGCCGCACACGGCGATCATCGACGGCGATGCGCTGTCGTACGCCATTGCCTGCGCGTCGATCGTGGCCAAGGTCACGCGCGATCGGCTGATGCACCGACTGGCGCGTCGCCACCAGGGCTACGGCTGGGAGCAGAACGTGGGCTATCCCACCCGCGATCACCGCGACGCCATCCGCCGCCTGGGCATCACCCCCCACCACCGCCGCGCCTTCGGCACCGTGCGCCTGCTCAGCCAGCTCACCCTCAATTTCGACTTCGCCACCGTCGAGCTGACCCCCGCCGACTCGCTCGAACCCATCGTCGTCGAGACCGAGCCCTCGCTCGAGCCAACGCCGGCGTAGCTCGTACCTGGTGCAACCGGGAGCTCGAAGCTTCCTCATGCGCCACTGATGAGGGCCCGTGTCTGCGGTAGCGTGCAAAGGAGACCAAGAATTCCACTGCCCTGTGTCCTGAAGCTGGTCGAATGGCCAACGATTCGACCGACACGGTCATTCGTCGCCGACTTGCGATCGAACCCGCGAGCGACCGCTCAATTCCGTTCGCCATCGTCGAGCTGCATGGCCACGCTTCGACCAGGCGAGTGCGCTGTCGCTTGGATTGCACTGCGGGCGCTCAAGGCTCGTCGATGCGATCAGCGGCAGGCGGCCGGGCAACGGAGGGAGCGACAACTCGAGCGCCGAATGCCACGGACACGGAGCTCCGACCAGGCCAGGGCTACTCTCGATGGGACCCTGCGCGGCTCAGCAATCGGCTGGATGCGAGGAGCGCACATGCGTGCGTCGACCGCGTCCGCAAATGTCGACCTTCGGCCCGGGCGACTTTGCGACAATTGGCGCCGGACTGATGAGGCTCTCTCGTCAAGCGGTCGGGCGTCTGGGTGAGAGGTTGGCTGAGCAGCATCTGCTCGATCAGGGCGCGCGCC